>JARLJJ010000249.1 GCA_031291275.1 Formivibrio sp. | reverse complement strand
TACTGCGTGCATCTGGTCGATCTGCCCGGTCACGGCAAGAGCGGCATGGCCGAGCCGTATACGCTGGACGAACTGGTGCGGCAGGTCGATGTCGCGTTTCCGTATCCGGTGCAGGTGATCGGTTGGTCGCTGGGTGGCGCGGTGGCCACGCAATGGGCGTTGAATCAGCCGGACAAAGTGCGTTCGTTAACGTTGGTGGCATCAACGCCGTGCTTTGCTCAGCGCGATAATTGGACAACTGCGATGTCGGCAGACACGCTAACGCAATTTTTTGGTCAGCTGCAAACCGACTGGCGTGGCACGTTAAAGCGTTTTATTGGTCTGCAGGCGATGGGCGATGCCGCCGCTCGCGCCGTGGCGCGTGAATTGACGCACGATCTGTTCAGTCACGGCGATCCGCCCTTGGCGGCGCTGGAACACGGGCTGGAAATCCTGCGCGATACCGATTTGCGCGGCGAGGTCGGCAAACTCGCGTGCCCGGTGCTCTTGCAGTATGGCGACAAGGACATGCTGACTCCGCTGGGCGCGGCGCAGTGGCTGGCACAGTCGGTTCCCCAATCGCTCCTGGTCGTGCATGCCGGCGCGGCGCATGCGCCGTTCCTGTCGCATGCCGATGACTTTGTGGCCGAACAGCGGCGTTTTCTGGACGGAATATAGGTCTGGCTAAAGGCCGGGATGCCCGTGTCTTTACGCAGTCTTTGGGCGCAGCCATCCCTTCACTTCCGGGACGGTCGGAATCTTGCCGCTCGATACCACTTTGCCATCCAAAGCCACGCCTGGCGTTGCCATCACGCCTGCTGCGGCAATCAGGGCGAAATCGGATACTTTTTCCATTTCAAAAGCGATACCTTCCAGTTCCAATACATCGCGCACAATTTCTGCTGTTTTGCTGCAACGCGCGCAGCCTGGACCGTAGATAGTGACTTTCATGGTGTTTCTCCTTAGAACAGTGCATTGAAAACGTAGCCAACGGTAAGAATGCCCAGTGCGACCACACTGGCGAAGACCGTGATCAACTTCACCGAAAGCACTTTGCGCAGAATGATCATCTCAGGCAGCGAGAGCGCGGTGACCGACATCATGAACGCGAGGACGGTGCCAAGCGCGGCGCCTTTTCCCAGCAAGGCCTGAACGACCGGAATCATGCCCGCGGCATTGGAATACATGGGGACGCCCATCAACACCGCCAGGGGAACCGACCACCAGGCCTCTTTGCCCATGATGGCGGCCAGGGCATTTTCCGGTACGTAGCCATGAATGCCCGCGCCCAGCGCAATCCCGGCGACCAGATACGGCCAGACCTTGCCGACAATCTCTTTCACATAATCCAGACCCGACTGAATGCGCGAGCCCCAATCGGGAGGGGCGTCGTCAGCCTGCGCTTGCGCAGTGATCTGATAAACCCAGGGCTCGACCCAACTTTCGAGTTTCAACAGGCCGATGATGACACCGGCGACGATGGCTACGCCCAAGCCTAACAGCAGATAGGTGCCGGCAACTTTCCAGCCAAACAGACCGAACAATAACGCCAGCGCTACCTCGTTGACCATCGGGGCGGAAATCAAAAAGGAAAAAGTCACGCCCAACGGCACACCCGCGGTGAGAAAACCGATGAAAAGCGGCACGGCCGAGCAGGAGCAGAACGGGGTGACGATGCCAAGGCTGGCGGCGCTGATATTGCCCAGGATCGTGTGTTTCCCAGCCAGCATCGCCCGGGTGCGTTGCGGGGAAAAGAAGGTGTGCAATACCCCCATCGCAAAGACGACCAGGGTGAGCAGTAAAAGCACTTTAGGCGTGTCGAAAATAAAGAAGCGTGCAGCCTCGCCCAGGTGCGA
The DNA here is from genome assembly GCA_031291275.1 of Formivibrio sp. Taxonomy (GTDB): domain Bacteria; phylum Pseudomonadota; class Gammaproteobacteria; order Burkholderiales; family Chitinibacteraceae; genus Formivibrio. Next base: position 16,270 of record JARLJJ010000249.1, on the reverse strand, counting down.
GCTGCGTTGGAGCGACAAGACGCCAAAGGCCAGCCAATCAGCCAAGCTGTCAAGTTGCGAATAAAGGACGATCCAGAGGAGCAAGCCTGTCGTGGCACCAAGCACCAATCGAGTTGGCATCAGTCGGGGCGGACTGACTTGAGGCAAGGGGCTGACCGCTTTGATCGGGATGATCCTGTGCGCGCGCGGTGGAGTTTCATTGCTCATGGAATGGATTCACAAAGAAGTAGATATTGATCATGCGCCATTCAAGACGTGAGGTTTTTGAGGTGGATCAAGTTATACATGCACTATTATGAATGTATCTGGCCGTCTGTTTGGTATGAATAGAATGGTTAACTGTTTTTGCACGCGAGTCGGCCAATATCTTCCTGGAGTTGTGTGGAGGTCTGGGTTTCCAGCAGCAGATCGTCCAGCAGCTTGCAAGCCCAGCGCGGTAAATCAGGATGCAGGCGATAGTAGGTCCAGGTCCCTTGTTTTCGCCAATCCAGCAGACCCACTGCGCGGATTTGCGAGAGATACCGCGATACCTTGGGTTGCGGCAGTTGTAATGCAGCCATCAGCTGGCAGACGCATAATTCCTTGTGTTGGCAAAGCAGCGCCAGAATGCGCCGACGGCTTTGATCGGAAAGAACGGTGAAGAGAGCATCAAGCGGGATCATGACAATACATCCATTTTTTTGCATATTATATGCCGATAGGGAACCGTTGCTCAAACAATTGAGGTGAGATGTTGCATGTGTCGTGGTGAACCCATGGCACAAGCGCTCGCGGTATCATTGCGGGATTCTCTTTTTGCAATTGTCGCCATGTCGAATATCAAGTTGATCGTGGGTCTCGGTAATCCTGGCGCCGAATACGCCCAGACACGCCACAATGCCGGTTTCTGGTTCGTCGATGAACTGGCGCGAACCGCCGGCGTGCAATTGCGCCATGAAACCAAATTTCATGGCCTGGTCGCCAAGGCGCGGCTGGAGGGGCAGGAAGTCTGGTTGCTGCAGCCGCAAACCTTTATGAACCGCAGCGGTCTTTCCGTGGTGGCGCTGGCGCAGTTCTACCGCATTCTTCCGGATGAAATATTGGTGGTGCATGATGAGCTGGATATTCCGGCCGGCCAGATCAAGCTCAAGCAGGGCGGTGGCAATGGCGGGCACAACGGGTTGAAGGATATTCAGGCTCATCTTTCCACGCCGGCGTTCTGGCGTTTGCGCGTCGGCATCGGCCATCCGGGCAACAAGGGCGAGGTGGCGAGTTTCGTACTGAAGCCGCCCCGCAAGGAAGAGCAAGAAGGGATGGATGAATGCCTGAATCGCGCCCATATCGTGCTGCCCAAGATTCTGGCTGGCGAGATGGGGCAGGCGATGCAGTTGCTGCATACGGATGAGGCGAAGAAACGGCCAAACAAACCGTTGCCTGACAAGGTTTGATGTATTCCTGGCACGTGGACGACCGCGTAGCCATTTCGTCAGTGGGGACGGCCCCGATTCATGAGGTCAATCATGTCTTGGGTTATTTTGTTTCTTGCGGGACTGTTGGAAATTGTCTGGGCCATCGGCCTGAAATATACGGAAGGATTTACCCGGTTTTGGCCAACCCTCGGAACGGGTTTGGCTATTGTATTGAGCGTGCTGCTTCTGGGTTTGGCGGTTAAAGAGATCCCGGTCGGTACAGCCTACGCGGTCTGGAGTGGTATTGGTGCCACAGGCACCGTGTTGTTTGGAGCCCTGTTTTTTAGCGAACCGGCCAGTATTATCCGTCTGGCGTGTGTCGGGCTGATTGTGGCCGGCATTGTTGGCCTTAAATTATTCAGTCCATCCTGAAACCCAAGGAATCGTTATGCAGACCATCCTGGTTGCCAATCCCAAAGGCGGCAGTGGCAAGTCCACGCTGGCGACCAATCTCGCCGGCTATTTTGCCTGGGAAGGCGAGCAGGTGATGTTGGGTGATCTGGATCGACAGCAAACCTCGCGTCATTGGCTGAGATTGCGTCCGGACAACTATCCTGCGGTAACCGGTTGGGAGCTGAAAGACCGCGAACCGGCGCGCCCGCCCAAAGGCACCACGGTGGCCGTGCTCGATAGTCCGGCCGGTCTGCACGGCAAGAAACTCGATCAGGCATTGAAAGTGGCCACGCGTGTCCTGGTGCCGGTGCGCGCCGGTTTTTTCGACATGTGGGCGAGCGAGGATTTTTTCCGGCAACTGGCTGAAGAAAAAGCGGTACGCAAAGGCGGAGTCAAAATTGCGGTGGTCGGCATGTGCGTCAATCCACGCACGCGCAGCGCGCAAGAATTGAGTGAGTTTCTGTCCCGGTTCGATCTGCCGGTGCTGACCCATCTGCGTGAAACCCAGCTCTACGTGCAGCTACAGCCCAAGGGTCTGACCCTGTTCGATCTGCCGCGTCCGCGCAATCAACGCGATTATGCCGAGTGGCAGCCGATTGTCGATTGGCTGACTGCCTGAATTCTCGCCAACAAAATCTAAAATTCGAAGTGAATTCCATGACTGAACGCATCCCTGTCAACCTGATCACCGGCTTTCTCGGTGTGGGCAAAACGACCGCATTAACACGCCTGCTGGCCGAGAAACCCGCCGACGAATACTGGGCTGTGGTGGTCAATGAATTTGGCGAGGTTGGCATCGATGGTGCGACGCTGTCCATGGCTGGCGGCGGCTTGCAGGTGGCCGAGGTCCCGGGCGGTTGCGTGTGCTGTACCACCAGCCCGATGCTGCGCACCGCGTTGAACCGGCTGGTGAAGGATCGTCGCCCGGACCGGCTGCTGATCGAGCCTTCCGGGCTTGGTCATCCGGCCGGTATCGTCGATCTGTTGCGCGATCCGTTCATGGCCAAGGTATTTGAGGTGCGCGCCGTGGTGACCCTGCTCGATCCCCGCCACCTGGAAGATACGCGCTATACCAGTCACGAAACCTGGCGCGACCAGATTCAGTTGGCTGATGTATTGGTGCTGAACAAGTGCGATCTGGCTGACGCCCAGCAGATCGAGCGTGCACGAGCCATGAGTTCGGCGCTGTTTCCGCCCAAGCTGGCGCTGGTAACGGCGGTGAAAGGCGAGTTTGATCCGGCGCTGCTTGATCTGGATTTGCATCCGGATCGCTGGCCAGAAGCGGGTACGCAGCATGCGCACAGTGGCAATGTGTCGCTGCAGCCAAGGCGAAAATCAGTGCAGGAAGTGGTCGTTGAGCCGGAATCCTGGCCGGTGCGCAAACAACAATCGAGCCTGGGTAGCCACAGTTGCGGCTGGATATTTCCGCCGGAAGCGCAGTTCTTCAGCGCGGCGCTGGCCGATCTGTTCGAGGCATTCAATCAGCCGGAAAGCATGGGTCTGGCCGGGTTGACGCGGGCCAAGGCGGTGATGAGTACCGAGCGTGACTGGTATCGTTTCGACTGGGTCGACGGCATGCCCGGTGTGATGCCGGCGGCCTGGCGGCGCGATAGCCGACTGGAAATTATTGTGCAGGGTGAAAGCGCGCCCGATTGGGCGCAAGTAGAAGCGAGGCTGCTGGCCGCGCAGATCGGTTGAACCGGCACGGCTGCCCGTAGTTGTGGATCAGACCGATCCCCAGTATTCCTCTTCGAGCGACTTGGCTGTTCGCTTGGCTGTAACTGTGCTGCGGGTATCTGAACTGATCAGATCGGCAAGCGACGTCTGATGGACTTCGATCAGGCCGAGAGATTCTAGTTCGCGCAAGGCTTGGGGTAAGTCTTCCACGGGTGCCATTGCACGCAACTGGTCGTTATTTTTCCTGCCATCGATCATGATCAATAAACGGCGCAGGCGCGCACTGATGGCATTGCTTCGATGGGTGATTTCATCGGAGCCTTTCAATGTTTTCTGGTAAATCCGATTATTCATTTCCGCCCTCTACATCTTTGCCGGGTTGTACCCGATGTTGAAGCCAAGGTTGGATTGTAGTGTTTTTTTTAAAACTACATAAGTGATTGTATTGTTGCTTTCCTGCGGTATCGGTCGGTCGGCCGCAATCAGTGCAGTGCCTGGATAAATTCGGCCACAGCCTTGATTTCCTTGTCGGTCATCTTTTCGGCTATCGGCATCATGATGGCACTGTTGGCGCGATCTCCTGCGCGGAATGCAGTAAGTTGGGCGCGGATGTAGGCAGCATGCTGGCCGGCCAGTCGGGGGAATTGGGCCGGGATGCCTGCTCCATCGGGTGAATGGCAGCTCATGCACGCAGGCAATCCCTTGGCGGCAATGCCGCCGCGATAAATGGCGCGTCCGGCCTCGATCAGTGCTTTATCGCTGGCACCTTGTTCTTTAGGCTGCTGGCTGCTGAACCAGGCGGCGGCGTTCGCCATGTCTGTGTCGGAAAGTGTAGTGGCAATACCAAACATGACAGGATTCTTGCGCTTGCTGGCCTTGAATTCAGAAAGCTGCTTATAAAGATAATCGCTATGCTGGCCGGCGAGCACCGGATTGGTTGAGATCACGCTATTACCGTCCACACCGTGACAGGCGACGCAGATTTTTTCCGCCAACACCTTGCCTTTCGCTGGGTCGCCATTGGGGGCAGCCAGGGCCGAAACCAGTGGCAGGAGGGTAAACAGGGCGAGCAAATAACGCATTGGGGGCTCCAGAGTGGCGCACTCAATTTAAAAGTGAATGTGTGACACCGAGTCTGATTTGAATCAATTCTGCTATTCTATAGCACTATCCTATTGCAAAATACAACGCTTCTCATGCCGCTTTTCCAGTCCCTACAATTTCTGACTACCGTTAATGATCTTCGCCAATTGCCAGGCGAAGGCCTTGAGGTGGCTTTTGCTGGCCGTTCCAATTCCGGGAAATCCAGTGCCATTAATACCTTGGCCAATCATACCCGGCTGGCTTATGTGTCCAAGACACCTGGGCGAACTCAGCATATTAATTATTTTGATTTTGGCGACGAACGTCGTTTGGTCGATTTGCCAGGCTATGGTTATGCCGAAGTGCCTGTTGCCGTGCGTGCACATTGGGAAAAGCTGCTTAGTTTTTATTTAATGACGCGCATTAACCTGATCGGCTTGGTTCTGATCATGGATGTTCGCCGCCCACTGACCGAGCTTGATCGGCGGATGCTCGACTGGTTCCGCCCCACGGGCAAGCCGGTGCATTGTTTGCTGACCAAAGCTGACAAACTCAGTAGGCAAGACCAGATCAAAACTTTGCGTGCTGTCGAGGCCGAGTTCGCTGACGATTCGCTTCTAACTGTGCAGTTATTCTCCAGCTTGAAAAAGCAGGGCGTGGACGAAGTGGAAAATATCGTTGGGGGCTGGTTTGCAGGCGCGGGTTACCAAGCCGCTGAGCTTGAGCCGATGAATGGCGAGGAGTGATGGGTATTTCATCTTGAATTTCAGGAAGTATCGTATAGTCTGGTAGCAGGCATAGCGATGTGCCTCCCGCTTTCCCTCCCTGAGCGGGGCTTTGCTGATAATGCAAAGCATGCATAAACCCCGGTTTATCTCAATTGAGACCGGGGTTTCTTTTTATTTGCATCTCCCCAATTCTTTGGTTTTCCTGATTTCCCCCTGGGTATTAAATTTGATACAAAAAATAAATGCGTGGTGTCTTTGATGCACTTTTATTTTTTTGGGAACAAATCCGTTGTCGTAGTTATCGTGCAGCCGGTATGATCGCCCATGCTCAACGTGGCGTAAGTTTTTTTAGCGTTACGGCTGTCGTGGGTGCAACCTGCGCATACGCTATCTTGCCAGATGGGGTCAGGCATTAATTAAAAATGCTGGCCAAACGGAGGGAGTAGATGTCCAATCTTGCCGGCGTGAAGGTTATGGTAATTGATGATAGCAATACCATTCGCCGTAGCGCAGAAATATTCTTGGGTCAGGCTGGATGCGAAGTTATCCTGGCCGAAGATGGGTTTGATGCCTTGGCCAAAATTGCCGACCACCATCCTGATCTCATTTTTGTAGATGTCATGATGCCTCGTCTGGATGGTTACCAGACCTGTGCTCTGATCAAAAAAAATCCCCGATTCAAAACAACGCCGGTCGTGATGCTGTCCTCCAAGGACGGATTATTTGATCGTGCGCGCGGACGAATGGTGGGTTCGGACCAATATCTCACCAAACCTTTTACCAAGGATAGCCTGCTGGCCGCTGTCGGCGAGCATGTGCGTGGTTCTTGATATCAAATGCATGGAGACATTCAAATGAGCATTAAAAAAATACTGATCGTGGACGATTCACCTACCGAGCGCCATTTCCTTGGAGAGTTGCTCACCAAAAGCGGGTTTCAGGTTCTTTCTCTCGAGTCGGGCGAAGAGGCGGTGGCTCGGGCGGCAGAAATCATGCCGGATTTGATTTTGATGGACGTGGTCATGCCAGGCATGAATGGTTTTCAGGCAACTCGCACGATCAGTCGTAACGAAGCAACACGGCATATCCCGATCATTATTTGTACTTCCAAGAATCAGGAAACCGACATGGTCTGGGCTAAGCGCCAAGGCGCGGCAGAATATGTCGTTAAGCCGGTTGATCCTCAGGAATTGTTGGAGAAAATTGCAGCATTTTGAGGGTAGGTAGATAGCTAATCGGAGGGGGCATGTCCAAGCGGTTTAGTTTGCGCGAATATCAGGAAAGCATGCTTGGCCGCATGAAGGTGGCAACGGCCACCTCGCAGGCAGATGCCAGGCTAGGTATTGAGGTGGGAGGGCGTAACTGGCTGGTGGATTTGGCAGATGCTGCAGAAGTATTGCCTGTGCCGAAGATTACCGGTGTCCCGTTGGCTCAGGCCTGGTTTTGCGGTGTGGCCAACGTTCGCGGCAATTTGCTGAGTGTGGTGGATTTGCAAGCTTTTTGGGGAGAGGGCGCGCAAACGTTGACACCGCTTTCCAGAATCCTTCCCATCCATCCGCGGATATTGTCGCATTCGGCTTTGTTGGTTGGACGCATGCAGGGTATCAAGCACTTGGCGAATATGACCAGGCTGCCCGGTTTGACTGATGCCCCGGTGTGGTGTGGAACCCAGTACCGCGATGATGGCGGGCAGGATTGGTGTGAGCTTGACATCAAACGACTGGCAGTAGAGCCTGCTTTTTTGCAAACCGGAATCATTGCATAACCCATAAATACTACGGCGGATGCCGCAACGTTGCGGCAGGGAGAAATCGAGATGGCGGTGCTGGACGGGATCAAGCGGATAATTTCCAAACAAGATAAAAACAAGTCTTTTAATCCGCTCAGTACGAGCTGGATTATGGATCGGATCAAGTTGCCGGAAATGGCTGACGAGAAGGCACTTCAGCCGCTGCCGATTGTTGGTCATCTTCCGTATCGCCAACAGATCACTCTTATGTTGAGTGCGCTGCTGATTTCTGGCGTGCTATTCGTTGTTTTGCTGTTCGGTATTTATCTTTTCACCAGCCATTACGCAACGTTGCGCTCGACTGCGACCGAAATGCAGGTGCTGTCACAGCGTATTGCCCGCTCTTCCAGTTCCGGGTTGCAAGGTAATCCCGACGCTTTCAAAACACTGGAAACGTCAGCCAACCGGTTTGAGTCCAGTCTGAACCAGATTGAGAATGAGAGCGGCCTTTGGCTCAACCAAGGCGCCGAAAAAGCTGCGAATCTGGCAAAAATTCAAACAGTCTGGCGGGACAATTTCCAATCGAATCCGAATCGACCGAATTTGCAGTCCATTTTGAAACACAAAGAGGCGTTGACCTCGATTGCCAAGAATGTGGCTGCTGCCGATGCCAACGATGGTTCGCTTACCTTGATGATCAGTGTGTTGAATCACGTTCAGCCTGTGTATAGCGAAATTACCCCGACCACGGGCAAATACCTTGACCAGTTGCCGCAAATTAACCTGCGCATCGTTAAAAATGCCAGTCTGTTGTTGTCGGGGGAAACATCGACCCGCAAGTTGTTTGAAGTGCTGGGAAGCGATGTGGCGCTGTTCAAGACTATCCTGCGCGGTTTGAAGGAAGGAAATGCTTCCTTGGGGATTACAGCCGTTCATTCGTCAGGTTTGTTGAACGCAATCACGGAAATTGAACGGTTGTCGGCACCATTTTCAAATTTGGTGTCTTTGCTGAATACCAGTAGCCAATCGCTGGATGAAGTGCATCTTGCCAATAAAAATCTGGTTCGTGATTCTGAAATATTGTTGGATGGGTCCGCAGCCCTTTCTGATATTTATGAATCAAAAACCCACACCGTTGGCGCAAACATTTTCCTGCTGGTATTGGCTGCAGCTACCTTGGGTTCGCTTTATCTGCTGATCCGCGTGTTTAACCAGGAAGCAGTACGTCGCCGGATGCATTCGGAAGCAGAAAACCGTCGAAATCAGGATGCCATTTTGCGTTTGCTGAACGACATGGCGGATCTTGCCGATGGCGATTTGACGGTACGTGCCGCGGTTACTGAAGATCTAACCGGTGCCATTGCCGACTCGATCAACTACACCATTGAAGAACTGCGTACGTTGATTTCCGAAATCAACCGTGCTACCGAGCAAGTGACGAGTGTAACCGGGCAGGCGCAGGAAGTTTCCTCTGAACTGTTGGTGGCGGCAGAGCGGCAATCACATGAAATTGAAGATACCAGTCAGACGGTGGGTCAGATTGTGCGATCGATCCAGGAAGTGTCTGGCTCGGCGACGGAATCCTCCCGTGTGGCGCAAGCATCGCTGTCTGCTGCCGAACAAGGCGCAGATGCGGTGAACAACCAGATCAAGGGGATGAATGAAATTCGCGAGCAGATTCAGGAAACCTCTAAGCGGATCAAGCGCCTCGGTGAATCTTCGCAGGAAATTGGTGAAATCGTTGAACTGATTTCGGATATTACCGAACAGACCAACGTGCTGGCCCTGAATGCAGCCATCCAGGCGGCTGCAGCGGGTGATGCCGGTCGAGGCTTTTCCGTGGTTGCTGAAGAAGTGCAGCGCCTTGCGGAACGTTCTGGCGAGGCCACCAAGCAGATCGGTGCCATTGTGAAGGTGATTCAGGCCGATACGCATGACGCGGTGGCGGCCATGGAACTTTCGACGCAAGGTGTGGTGGAAGGGGCCAAGCTGTCTGATGCAGCCGGTACTGCCCTGTCCGAGATCGGTCGAGTGTCGCGCGAACTGGCGCGCTTGATTCAGTCTATTGCCCATGAAACAGAAGATCAAACTCAATTGGCTGCACGTGTTAGCACCGCCATGCGCGACATTTTGGCCATTACTGAGCAAACAACGGCTGGGACCAAGCTGTCTGCGGATGCAGTCGCTCAGATGTCGGGCTTGGCTGGCGAACTGAAGAATTCCGTTTCCGGTTTCAAGCTTTGATCGCCTGATTTTTTCGGACCATGGCCGCCATATTGGCGGCCTCTGCCACGAGTATCTGCATGAGTCTGCATACTGAATTCGACAAGGGTTCGCTGATCTGGGTAAAAGGCGAGATTGAGGAAACACTCGCTCGCGCCAGTGAAGCATTACTGCAGTTCTCCACCCGTGGGGACGAGACTGCGCTACGGCATGCCCAAACCTACCTGCACCAAGCGTGCGGAGCCTTGGGTATGGTCGATTTGACCGGATTGGCCCGTTTCTGTGAAGAAATTGAGCGCGCCGTGCCTTTGTTGGGGCACAGCGAAAACCGCAAGGACAGTGTAGCGCTCCTGATACGTGGCATCGAAAATGTGGTGGGGTATCTGGATCGCTTGATGGCTGGCATGAGCAACATGCCGCTCCTGCTGAAACCCTTGTTCGGGGAAATTGCAGCGTTGCGTGGGGGGAGCACGTCCGGAGCCGAATTGTTCTTTCCTCAATTGCAATTGGAATTGCCGGAAGGTTTGCCGCGCAAAGAACTGCCAGCCACTGAGTTGGCGGCATTCTTGCGCAAGCAGCGCAACCGCTATGAGAGCGGTCTCTTGTACTGGTTGCAGGGGGAGCCACGTGCGGCGCAGACAATGGCCTCTGCGCTTGCGGATGTTGCCGCCTGTCAACAACCTGCCGTCGTGCGCGCCTTTTGGTGGACCGCCGTTGCACTAGCACTGGGGCTCACCAGCAATCGCGGAGAGCTTGATCTGGATTCTCGCCAGCTGCTGCTACGCCTCAATTTGCAGTTGCGTCGCCTGGCTGATGGGTCCAGTAAAGTGGCTGAACGCTTGTTCCGCGACATGCTTTATGCACTTGCCCACATGGATTGCGATAGCAATCTGGTCCGGCATCTGCAACGCACTTTTGCTCTCGATAGTCTGATTCCAACGCAACAAGCGATGGCTACCGGTATAGAACAAGGCGCGATGCAATTAGCGCGCGGTTTGCGTGAGGAAATCCGTGCAGTCAAGGATGCCTGGTCGCGTATTGCGGGTGGTCAGCGTGATCGGTTGAGTCCGTTTCTGCAACAACTCACCGCGGTGGCCCACAAAACCGCCACGCTTCCGATTCCCGCACTTGACCAACTTTGGAAAGGCCTGCTCGATACCTTGCAAGGTTATGGATCCTCCGGGCCAAGTGATGCGGAAGCACTGGAATTTGCCACAGGCTTATTGTTGGCGGATAACGCGCTGGCTGGCTATCCGGATATTGCGGCTGATTATCCCCAGCAGGTCGAGGCATTGCTCCAGCGATTACGCCATCCCGGAACCGAGGAGTCTCTGCCACTTTTGGATAGCGTGAGTCGCGAAGCTCAGGAACGTTTGCTTCTGGTACAAATCGCGCAGGAAATTCGTGTCAATCTCCAGGTGGTTGAAGAGACGCTGGATACCTATTTCCGTGACACTTCAAACCAGGCGGGTTTACCTGGCCTTGCCGCGCCTTTGCGTCAAGTACAGGGCGCCTTGTTGATGCTTGATCGCCCTCAAGCGGTGCAGTTGGTCGAAGCTTGTCGCAAGCGGATTGATGATTTTATTGCTGGTGCCGAGTCAAAAACCAACGAGCTGGAAGATCTGGCTGAAGCCTTGTCCATGCTGGGATTTTATGTCGATGATCTAGAGCAGGGACGTGAAAGCGAAGAAACTTTACGGCCGGCGCTGAAGCTTTTATGCGGCTTGGTTGAAGAAACTGTTGAATTACCGGCAATCAACGAGGTTCTTGAAGCTGAACCTGAATTGATGGATGACACAGGCAAGTCAGTGCCTTCCTCTCCGGAGCTTGAGTTAGCACCGCCCCTTGTGCAGGAAAGTCGCCCGTTGCCAGCATCAGAAGCTGCCATTGATGCGGAACTGCTGGAAGTCTATCTCGAAGAAGCCGATGAAGTATTGGCTACGATCGGATCTCAGCTTGAAGTTAGTAAGGGTGATCCGTATGCCCGTGAAGCGCTGACGTTGATCCGGCGTGGTTTCCATACGCTCAAGGGTAGCGGACGGATGGTGGGCTTGTTCGATCTGGGCGAAGTGGCTTGGGCAGTTGAGCAGGTCCTGAATAAATTGCTTCAGGCGGAAAAGCCCGCTTCCATGGCGCTGCTGGAATTGATCGAAAGCACACATGCAGCCTTTGCCGGTTGGGTGATGGAATTGCAACGACACGGCCGTGTTACGGTCGATGCTGTGTCGCTGATCGCTCGTGCCGAGGCACTTCGCGATGGTCTGGATACCGAAACTGAAGTCGATCCAGAGCCGGTTGCGCCCGTTGCTTTGGAAGATACCCTTAGTATTGATGAAGTTGAGCTGGTTGAGCCCGCAGAGACGAGCGATGTGGTTACTGTGGGTGATGTCACGATCTCTGCGACGTTGTTCGCTATTTTCCGGGAAGAAGCGGAACGCCATCTGAAAGCGCTGCAGCATGGAATCGCTGTGCTCGACGAACATGGTGTGCTGGAGCCAGGTTTTATCCTCGCTGCTCACACACTGGGCGGGATTACGTCGACGACGGGTTTCCGGGCGCAGGGGGAACTGTCCTATGCGCTGGAGCATGCGTTGCAAAAACTGGGAACCAATGCTGCGCGAGAAAAGACCTTGTTGGCCGAGGTCGTCGTTTCCCTTGATGATATGTTGGGAAGCATCTTTCATCGCGCCATGCCCGGGAATACGCCTGAGTTGTTAGCCCGTCTGCAAGCTGTTTGCGCGCAGCCGCTGGTGATGGAGCAGCCGGAAGAAACAGCGGAAATTACGCTGGATCTGGAAGAAGAAACGCTGCCAGAAGTCGACCTTACCGTTGAAACGCCAGAGTCTTGTCTCGATTATGTGGTGCACGCGGATGAGCCGATTCCTGAAGTTTCGGATGGGTTGGCAGCCGAAGAGATGTTCGAGTTGGACCCCGTTGCAGAAATGACTGAGGCATCCATTCACGCTGAATTGGCTGCCTTGGTCGATGATGTTGCCAAGGAAGAAACAAGAACAGTGCCCATGGTCGCCGTGCCCGCCGAGAGTGGCGCGGAGCAGGTCGAAGCCGGTGATGTTGCTTTGCTCGATGACTCGGCAGATCTGGTGATTGAAGAAAACCTTGATTTCGCTGAATTTTCAGCACTTGCGGTATCAGATATCGACCTTGGCGAAGGCAGTATGAGTACTGCCGAGCTTCGCGCGGAAATAGGCGCCAGTGTTGTCGATGATATTGATGAGCAGTTGCTGCCGATCTTTATCGAAGAAGCAGACGAGTTGATGCCTGTGATCAGTGCGAGCTTGCATGCACTGGCAGAAGGTACGGGGGGTGTTGAAGCCCTGCAGCAGCTCAAGCGTTCGCTTCATACGATGAAAGGCAGTGCTCGTATGTCCGGGGCGATGCAGCTGGGTGAAGCCGCGCACCGCATGGAATCGCGACTGGAAGATACCGAGCAGCCCGGCGATTTACCGCTGGATCGGCTCGAGTATGACTACGATCTCCTCCAATTGATGTTGGACGAAGTCAGCGGTCGAAGTGCTCCTGTCAAGGCTGCCGTGGTTGCTGCAGATACTATCGCTCAGCCTCTCATGCCGCGGTCATTGACCTTGGCCGAGCCGGAGGGCAAGGCGACCATTCGGGTCAAGTCTGATCTGGTGGATGAGTTGGTTAACCAGGCCGGCGAAGTGTCGATCGCGCGGTCACGCATCGAAGCTGAAATGATCAGCCTGAAGGGAAGCCTGTCGGACCTGACTGAAAACGTGGTTCGACTGCGCGCGCAGTTACGCGAGATCGAAATCCAGGCCGAAAGCCAGATGCAGGCGCGCGAGAAAGAGCTGCAGGAGCATGAGGCACACTTCGATCCGCTGGAGTTTGACCGCTTTACCCGCTTGCAGGAGCTCACGCGTTTCCTGGCCGAAAGTGTGAATGACGTTGGCAATGTTCAGCAAAGTTTGTTGAAGAACCTGGACGAATCCAATGCTTCATTGGCGGCACAGGCGCGGATGACGCGCGATTTGCAGCAAAGCTTGATGCGGGTACGACTGGTTCCATTCAACAGTATTTCCGAGCGTCTCTATCGTCTGGCACGCACCACCGGCAAGGAAGTGGGCAAGAAGGTCAATCTGGAGCTCAAGAGTGGATCGGTGGAAATCGATCGCGGTGTGTTGGAAAAGATGATTTCACCTTTCGAGCACATGCTGCGCAATGCGATCGATCATGGTCTGGAAGATACTGCGACACGCTTGGCCGCAGGAAAATCCGAATTTGGCGAAATTCAGATTGAGGCTCGCCAGGAAGGGAACGAACTGGTCCTGACCTTGCGTGACGATGGTCGAGGTCTTGATCTGGAGCGCATTCGAGCCAAGGCGCTTGAGAAGGGCCTGATCCATGCTGGACAGCAGCCATCCGAGCATGAGCTTGCCTCGCTTATTTTTGAACCCGGCTTCTCTACGTCTGCCAATGTCACCCAGCTTTCTGGCCGGGGCATTGGCATGGATGTGGTCAAGAACGAGATCGGCAATCTGGGCGGGCGCATTGATCTGCAGACCCAGCCGGGAGAAGGGACCACCTTTGTGATTCGCTTGCCGCTGTCTTTGGCGGTCACCCAGGTGCTATTGGTGCGTTCCGGTGAGCGCACGATTGCCATCCCTTCTGCGCTGGTCGAACAGGTGCAGGAACTCAAGCGTGAACAGCTCGCCGAGCTTTATGCCGAGCGTGAAATGAAGTGGCAGGGGCAACGCTATCATTTTGCTTATCTGCCGCGTCTCCTTGGTGATTTGAATCGGCAGCCAGAGCAAAAACGTTATTCCACGGTACTGTTGTTGCGTTCCGGTGCCGAGCGTATCGCTTTGCATATTGACCTTTTGGTCAAAAATCTGGAAGTGGTGGTCAAGCAGGTCGGTCCGCAATTGGCTCGGATACCGGGCGTTGTCGGAGGCACCGTACTTGGTAGTGGCGAAATCGTCTTGATCATGAATCCGTTGCTGCTCTTGCCGCTGATCGATCAGATCGCTATCGCTGTGGCGCCGGCACAGCAGACGCTGGCTGCGGCAGCACAAGAAGAAACCGAATCACTGACAACAGCACCGGTCGTCATGGTGGTGGATGATTCGCTGACCGTGCGCAAGATCACCGGGCGTTTGTTGGCACGTGAAGGCTTCCAGGTCATGACTGCCAAGGACGGTGTCGATGCCTTGCAACAATTGCAGGAAGTGCGTCCGGCCGTGATGCTGGTCGATATCGAAATGCCGCGCATGGATGGCTTCGAATTGACTCGCAATATCCGGGCAGCACCCGATACGCGTGATATTCCGATCATTATGATTACCTCGCGTACCGCGGATAAACACCGCAACGTGGCCTTCGATCTGGGTGTGAATGTGTTCCTGGGCAAGCCTTATCAGGAAGACGAACTGCTTGGACATGTCCATCGCTTTGTCGATGTGAATTAAGTATTCGCCAGTCTTCACCCCAAACACCCCGCCGACGCGGGGTTTTTTTTATGGTTCTCTCTGCATTCTCGATAAACGAGAACGCCAAGCAGGAATAAAACGTTTAGAATCACGCGCTTCAAGGTGCCAGCTTCGGCTGGCCAGATTGATGACAAACTCCAACTCGCGTAGCGAGGCTCCCTCTCAGGGAGAGGGTGGGGGGAGTGGGCATCGAGCGAGAAGGCTGCCGAATCTGCAGCTGGTGTTTTGGTCCAGGCTTTGCCTGGACCTTGCAATCGCTTGCACACCCTATTGTCAGCAGCCTGGCCAGCTTCGGCTGGTTAAACGGGAAACAGGTGAAATGCCTGTGCTGCCCCTGCAACGGTCAGCAAGTGTGGGTCAACCGACAGGCCACTGCGAGTCAATTTGCGGGAAGGTGGTTGATCAAGTCTTGCGAGCCCGGATACCGGCCTTGGACTTCCTCCGAATCAATCCGGCGGAAGCTGGCGCTGACCGCGCATGATGCCGGTTACGCCCTATCCCGCGGCAGGGTGCACGTGGCGGAAAAGCCACTGTGCCGCAATCGCTGCCAACGCGCCTCCGCCGCTCTCCTGCCGTTCATTGTCCCCTGTTACGCAGCGGGCGTAACGTTTGGAGTATTTAGTATGCAATGGCGTTTGGTTTCTGTTTTCCCCTGTCTTTTCCTTGCCTCAATGGGTGTTCGCGCGGAAGATTCCGCTGCCGTGACCGAGTTGCCGGAAACGGTCATTACTGCGGCGCGCGTTCCGCAGTCGCAACGCGAAGTGATTGGCGATGTCACGCTGATTACGAGCAAAGATCTCGAAGTGCAACGCGGCCAAACTCTGGTCGATGTGCTATCGGAGCAAGCCGGAGTCCAGTTCACCAGTAACGGTGGTGTTGGCAAAACAACGAGCGTTTTTCTGCGCGGCGCCAATGCTGCCCATACCCTGGTGCTGATCGATGGCATGCGTTATGGCTCGGCGACCACCGGTGCGGCCAGCCTGCAGAATCTGCCGCTGGAGCAGATCGACCGCATCGAAATCCTGCGCGGTGCCGCAGCGAGCCTCTATGGTTCCGACGCGATTGGCGGCGTGATCCAGATCTTTACCCGTCAGGGTGGCAAGACGCCAAAGGCCTCGGTCGAAGTCGGTCTGGGCAGCAACAACACGCGCGAAGTCAATGCCAATGTGGCCGCCAGTGTCGGCGACACGCGCTATGCGTTGGGGGTGGCGCACAACGAGACCGATGGCATCAATGCCATCAGAAATCCGGCCAATTCCAGCTATTACCCCGACAGGGACGGTTACAGCAATACCAGTGCCAGTCTGTCGGTCAGCCACAAGATCAATTCCGAGAATGAAGTGGGCGCGAACCTGTTGTTTGCAAAATCCCGCAATCATTACGATAGCTATGTTCTGGATTCGTCATACAACAGCGTGGCGCAAAGCTACGATTACCGCGAAGATGACAAACAGGGGGCAGCCAGCGTCTGGAGCCGGCATCAATTGATGCAAAACTGGACCGCGCGCCTGCTGGCCGGTT
>JARLJJ010000248.1 GCA_031291275.1 Formivibrio sp. | reverse complement strand
GTTCACTCCGCAGGGCACAACCGTCGATGTAGATGTAGCCCCTGACGGCTCAGTCGCAGTCAAAGATCGGGGCCCGGGCATTCCGGTCGAGGATCGAGCATTCGTCTTTCGGCGGTTCTGGCGCGCAAAGAGAAACAGTGGCGACGGTGCGGGCCTGGGGCTTTCCATCGTTTCGCGTATCACCGAGATACATCATGCGAAGGTCAGCATATCTGAACGCACGGGCGGTGGAGCGATATTCTCAATAAAGTTTTGCAAGCCGACCTCGCCTCTGCATCACGCTTGAATGATTCGTTTTTTCAATTATTAAGATCGATTGCCGGCCCGAGATCATTGCAGCCAAACACATCGGAGCAAATCACTGCATCTGGACCGTTTAAATATCAATTTTTGACAACCTTCGGCTTTGTCAGGTGTGTGTAAGCCACACGGTATAGAAGCGATCTTGGCGTGTTTTTCACGCACAATGGCTTGGCTCGCAAACAGATAGTGGCACTGACCGATACTAGATCTAAATGACTTGCTATCGGATATCAGCATTTCTCGTCTTATTGATTTTATCGATCGGCGCGGCCGACGCGGCGCCATGGACACCTGTCGGAAACTCGCAGCTTCGATCGGATATCGAGATTCTGGCGGCTGCGGGCGTCCTTGATAACATCACGACACAATGGCCATTGCCCTGGGGCGGCATTCTGTATCGGCTTGGCCAAGCAAATGCCCTTGATGGCCAACCCGCTTATGTCGTTGCAGCCGCCAGGCGGGTGGAATCCCTTGGGCGCTACGAAACCGACCGCGATACGGCACACTTCTCGGTCACCACTGACATCACAAACGGGCCGGCGGTCATACGAGGCTTTGATGCCCTCGGGCGCCAAACGGCCCAAGGACAAGGAATATTTGATTACACGTGGTCGTCTACGGCGGTGCACCTTGCTGTCGGCGCTCAGACGACCAGCCGGACCGACCACCAGATTCTCGTATTGGACGGCAGCTATGTGGCTCAACGCCTAGGAAATGCCGGTATCTACGCCGGCTATATGCCGCACTGGTGGGGTCCGGGTTGGAATACCGCGCTATCACTTTCAACCGACGCGCGCCCGTTTCCTCAAATCGGCATCACGCGAATCGACACGACGGCCTTCAGCACGCCTTGGCTGTCTTGGATGGGGCCATGGCAAGCGGAATTTTTCATTGGGGTCCTTGATGGCAAGCGCATTGCCAGGAATACCCTGTTCAACGGCCTGCGAATATCCATCAATCCCTTGCCGGGGCTAGAATTGGCCCTCGCCCGCACAGAGCAACTTTGCGGCACCGGTCACCCATGCGTGCCGCTTGCTGAATTCTTTAACGTAAAAAACGACCCCCTTCACAACAGTCGTTCAAAGGATGAGACAAATTTCGATATCCGCTATACCGGGATTGCCCGCGCTATCCCTTATGAGATCTACATGCAGGTGATGGACCGCGACACCGGTCCCTTCGTCCATTCGGACTCGAGCCATCTGTTCGGAGCCAGCGTCTGGATTCCAGTGTCAAGCTCTGCGGTACGCCTGACAGCGGAATATGCCGATACGATCTCCACGCAAAACTTCTTCAGCTTTGGCAAAGATTTCTTTGGAACGACATACACGGATTACAAATACACCGACGGTTGGCAATATCGCGGGCGGACCCTCGGATCCAGCCTTGGTACAGATTCCCGCCTTGCTACTTTGCAAGCGGCTTGGACCGGTGCGCACGGCATCGGATACAGTATCAGTTATGACCACGCAGCAATTGGTTCGCCGCAAGCACCCGCGGCAAATATCGTGAGTCAAGCGCCCGTGACGATAAACATCGGTGGAGTGGCGGTCACGCTTCCTTTCAAAGCTATCAACGTGGGGCTGGCTTTACGCTTCCAAGATGATCAGCCACGGCCTGACCGAGGGAGCCAAGCAGCGGTCGAAATAACTCTGCAAAGAAGATTATGAGGAAGCGTGGTGGATGGCGGTCAACGAGACCTAATACTTGTCACAAAAAGTCCGGTTCTTAAAGCAACCGTAACCGAGACCCGAAATCCTAATATACACGCAGCGGTACCGCCGGACTTTACCATTCGCGGTGGAGTGATGCCGCGCCACAAACATCATACATCAGACATCATAGCCTCACCGTGGTCATTCACTGACTTACCCTTCGCTGGGTCCGCACCAGCCCGGGAGATATCCTGCCTCCTTGCCCTTCGCCAATTTGAGCGCCGAACGCAAGGCAAACGCAAAGTCCTTTTCGACCAACCGCACTTTGATGCGCTTGCGCAGGAAATCTGCCCAAAGAAATTCACTATACGGTGTCGTATCCTTGGCAAATCCGCCCTGGCGCCGCAATTCACCGGCAAGCGAGCGATAAGGATCGTCCCGCATCTCTCGCACGTTGCGTGGAATCGCCTCATAGGACCGGCGGATACCATTATGATCGAATGGGTGCATCCAATTGCGCTGATCGAGCACGAGCCAAAACGTCTTTTTGTCAAGCGAAGATAAGTCGGCGACCACCGTAACATACATTTCGTCCAATCCCTCCTGGTGTAACGCGAGGACCAGATGGTGATGGTCAAGAATATAGTGCCTGCCCCCCGAACCAAGTATCACGGGAATGAGATGCTTTTGGAGAAACGCGGCGCGCTGCTTTCCTGTGGTCTGCGATTTCCAGCGCTTTCTTCGTGCGGAAACCTCGCGCATGCCGACGGTAATCTGCGTGGGCCTGAGTTCGGCAATCGGGACCGGCTTCAAGATTGGTTCGCGCACGCTGCCGATAGATGCTTCTTTGGGGATCACGTTTGTCTCATCCGGATGGGAAATAGGTGTCTGCAGACGGTCAAAACTGTAATATCAAAACCCTAGGACGAATAGGGCGGATGACATGATTAGCAATGGGTCATGGGCGGTTACCCTGCAGCACTACCGGCATGGCCTACTTCCTTTGGGAAGCCGTCAGGCCGGCCGTGATATCGTGGCCGCGCTCGCCCTGGCAGCGGTGGCAATTCCCGAACAAATGGCGACCGCGCGGCTGGCTGGAGTGCCGGCTACGACGGGCCTTTTGGTGTTCGTGGCCGGCTCATGTGGATTTTTCTTGCTGGGATTCAATCGATCCCTCTCTGTCGGGGCCGACACCACGATTGCACCGATCTTTGCCGGAACTCTTGCTCTGTTGGCCGCCTCTGGCACGCCTCATTATCTGACGCTTACCGCAGTGCTCGCTTTGATGGTGGGGGTCAGTGTTGCCGTCGCTGGCATATTTCGCATGGGTTGGATCGCGCGATTACTCTCAGTGCCCGTCATTACTGGCTTTCTCGCTGGCATTGCCATCCATATCACAGTTTCTCAATTGCCCTCCCTCTTGGGTATCGCCAATGCGCATGCCGATCTATTAAGCACTGTTTCAAACCTCGCCCGTAACGTCCTCCATCTGAACCCCGTTACGCTTGCGATTGGCTCGGCAGTCTTTGCGATAATCTTCTTCTGTGAAAGGATCGATATTCGTCTACCTGGTGCCCTCATCGCCGTGGTCCTGACAAGCCTAACAGTGTGGCTGTTCGGGTTGACCAACTATGGCGTCGCCACTTTAGGAATGATCCCAAACAGCAAGCTAGAGATTGCCCTCCCCGATGCGACATATGCAGATTTTGTAAGACTTCTTCCCATCGCCTTGATCATCTCGTTGGTAATTATGATCCAAACGGCCGCGACCTCGCGGTCGTTCCAGGATGAGGTCGATACGATAGATGTGAACCGCGACCTTGTGGGTGTCGGCTTCGGCAACATCCTGAGCGGTGTTTTCGGTGGCTTCCCTGTGAATAGCAGCCCGCCACGAACCGCGATTGTCTCCGAAAGCGGCGGCAATTCTCGTTTTGCCGGGTTCTGCGCTGCTATAATCGTCGGCATATTTCTTATTTTCGGCCTGCATCTTCTCATTACGGTGCCTGTGGCTGCACTGGCCGGCTTGCTGCTGTTTGTCGCGCAACGCATTTTCCGTTTCGGTACAATGAGAATGATCGCGGCACAGAGCTCCGCCGAATTCGCC
>JARLJJ010000247.1 GCA_031291275.1 Formivibrio sp. | reverse complement strand
CGGCCATGACCTGCCGTTCGAGGCGGCCTTCCAATTTTAATAGTTAAGGCGTTCTCTGTCCCAGGTGAATGACCGGTATTCGGCGAGCAAATTGACCCCAATGCTGCCATGACTTGGCCAGAAGGACGTTAGCCACAGCCTGGCTCAGTGCCATTCGCACGAAACTCTTATGCTAACTGTGCGCCGATGAGGGCATTTCGCAGGGCCATCCCTCCGAGCACCACGAAGATGATGGCGGCGAGGATATGCACGGCCTTGGTCGGCAAGCGGTCAGCAAAGCGATGCCCAAGGTAAATAACCGGCACATTTGCCAGCATCATCCCAAGCGTGGTGCCACCGACAACCGAGAAAAATTCATGGTATCGCGCAGCCAGCGCAATGGTGACGACTTGAGTCTTGTCCCCCATTTCCGCTAGAAAGAACGTGACTACCGTTGTACCGAAAACGCCCATGGCCTTTTGGGGCATGGCAATCTCATCGTCATCAAGTTTATCCGGCACGAGAATCCAACCAGCCATCAGTACGAAGGACGCGACCACGGCCCAGTTCAAGATATTCGGGTTGAGCAGGCCTGCAAGCAAGGTGCCGATACCACCCGCGCCGGCATGATTGACGAGCGTGGCTACCAGCACTCCTAGAATGATAGGCAGCGGTTTGCGGTAGCGGGCAGCAAGGACGAGAGACAGCAGTTGGGTCTTGTCGCCGATTTCGGCCAAGGCGACCAAACTGGTAGAAACGAAGAACGGTTGCAGCATGTTGAAACTCCCAGGCCGGCATAAACGCATTCAGTTGTAGCCGGATCCTGCTCAGATTTTTGGTTGTGAGGATATCTGCGCAAAACTGACCAAGCTACGATGGCCACACCAGCGTGTGCACGCCTTGGTAGCCAACGTAGAAGCCCACCAGCAGGATCAGCGCACCAGAGAAGTACGGCGCTTTTCGGGCGAACTCACCAAAGCCGCTCCAGCGTCTGGAAACGTGTTTGACACTCAGCGCGGCCAGAATGCCGGATGCCACCATCGTCAGCGCCAGTCCAATGCTGAAGCACAGAACCAGGGTCGCACCCAGTGCGACCTTCTTCAGTTGCAGACATAGCAGTAGTACGGTGATCGAGGCAGGGCAAGGAATCAGTCCACCCGTCAGGCCAAAGACGATGATTTGTCCGGTCGTAACTTCCCGGTTGGCGAAGCGGTGGCGGATATCATTGGCGTGCGCCAGCTCGTGCGGGTCCTGATAGTCCGAAGCGGCCGACACATCCAGTCCTTCATAATCCTTGATGGCATGATGATGGCCGGCGTGCTCGACGAACTCAACGTCATAGTCGTGGCTGTGATGTTCATGCCCCAAGCTCAGGCGAACGACAAACTCGTGCGGTTCGGGAATTTCCTGCTCGGACTCCACGAAACCGGTGCGTTGCACAAAAGCGAACGCCTGGCGGCTGCCGTCTGGCCGTTCTGTTTCGATCCTTACCTGATCGGCGGTCCAGGCACGGCCATGCTCGCTCTCGCTATGCAGACGGAAGCGCGGTGGCACGCCATCCTCGAACACTTCCAGCCGCACCATGCCGTGGCCGGTATCGATGTGCTTCACCTCGTCATGCGGGTGATCGTGGTCATGGTCATGCCCATGATCATGAAAACAGGCACGCTGCCCCTGCCTTGTCCGCCAAATCATCCAGAGAGCAACGCCGATCATCAAGATAGCGGACGCAACTTGCATGGATGGCTCGCTGGTTTCCGCGTTCCACTGCTGGCCGAAGTACATCCCGCCCAACGCGATGATCCACACCACCGCTGTATGAGAAAGCGTCGCCGACAGACCCAGCAGAACGGCCTGCGTCATCGTACCCCGAATGGCCACAATGAAGGCCGCCATCATGGTCTTGGAATGTCCTGGTTCAAGACCGTGCAATCCGCCGAGCAAAATTGCGCTGGGAATGAATAGCCAAGCATTGGAAGTGCCTTGTTGCAGCAAAGTAGCGAAATTGGTCATAGTGTTATCTCACAGGTACTTGGTAATGGCCTTGAATTCGCGAATGGTGTCATCCGCACTTTGCGTGCCTTCGCGGACCGCATGTTCAAGACAATGGTCGATGTGGTCATGCACCAGGGTCTTTTTGGCATTACTGACCGCGCTCTCGACCGCCTGCAGCTGCTGGGCGATGTCCAGACAGCCGCGCCCCTCTTCCAGCATGGTGATAATGCTTTTGAGATGGCCTTCGGCTCGCTTGAGGCGCTTGATGATGTCGGGGTGCGAGGTGTGTGTGGTCATGGCTTCTGCCCTATCCTGGGGGAGGGGATAGTATATGGTGTAAAACCCGCGTATCAAGCATTGGATGAATGGGAATATTCAAACACCCATGACTGCCCGTCCCATGAATGGTTTTCTATTGCGCCCATAGACCCGCGTCATGGGTCTTTGGGTTTTATGTTGGGCTTGTTAATTAATTTAGTATTTATATCTACACAAGAGTAGCATTTACTACATGAATAAATGGCTACTACTCATTATCAGTCTGCCCACTGAGAACGCAACGGTTCGAATGCGCGCTTGGCGGGCGCTCAAGGCATCCGGTGCTGCGGTATTACGTGATGGCGTCTACCTGATGCCGGCGCACGACTCTTGCCGCAACACATTGGAAGCGGTTGCTGCCGACGTGCAATCTGCCGGAGGCACTGCTCTTGTGCTCCGGGTCGAAGAGCCTGACGGTACAGATTTTGTTAGCCTGTTCAACCGTAGCGATGACTACGCAACATTGCTGGCGGGCATCGCCAAGACACATGAGAGGCTAACCGCCGATAGCGTGCATGACACACTCAAACAGACGCGCAAGCTGCGCAAGTCCTTCGCCAGCCTGGTAGAGATTGATTTCTTCCCCGGCGAAGCCTTGCGGCAAGCGGATGCCGCCCTGCAAGAGCTGGAGCAGGCGGCTATTCATGTGCAAGCCCCGGATGAACCGCATCCGGTCGAAGGAACGATCAGCCGTTTGTTGATCAGCGACTACCAAGGCCGGACATGGGCGACTCGCCGTCGACCTTGGGTGGATCGACTGGCCTGTGCCTGGCTGATTCGGCATTTCATTGACCGGCAAGCCCACCTGCTATGGCTGGAGTCGCCTAATGACTGCCCCTCCGGGGCACTGGGTTTTGACTTCGACGGTGCGGCGTTCAGCCACGTTGGCAGCCGCGTCACCTTCGAGGTACTGCTGTGCAGCTTTGGCTTTGAAGAGGTGGCGCTCAAACGGTTGGGTGCGCTGGTGCATTACCTCGATGTCGGCGGCGTGCAGCCTGCCGAAGCCACGGGGGTTGAAAGTGTGCTCGCAGGACTGCGTGCAACTATCAGTGATGATGATCAACTTCTGGCAACCGTCAGCAGCCTGTTTGATGGCCTGCTGGTGGCCTTTGAAAAAGGAGCGATACTCGATGAATAAGCCCGAAGAGCACCTCATTCAAAGCACTGAATCCCGGCCATCACCCGTGAGCTTTTGGGAGGCTTTTGCGTTTTGGTTCAAGCTGGGGTTCATCAGTTTCGGTGGTCCAGCCGGACAGATTTCCATCATGCACCAAGAGCTGGTAGAAAATCGGCGCTGGATTTCCGAACGGCGTTTCTTGCATGCGCTGAATTACTGCATGGTTTTACCAGGCCCCGAAGCACAGCAACTTGCTACCTATATCGGCTGGCTTATGCACCGCACATGGGGTGGCATCGTCGCAGGTGTACTGTTTGTATTGCCCTCGCTCTTCATTCTGATCTCACTGTCATGGATCTACATCGCCTTCGGTGAAGTGCCATTGGTGGCAGGCCTGTTCTACGGCATCAAACCGGCAGTGACCGCCATCGTGATCCAGGCTGCACACCGGATTGGCTCGCGGGCGCTCAAGAACCCTGTCCTGTGGGCAATTGCAGCAGCCTCCTTTGTCGCGATCTTTGCCCTGAACGTACCATTCCCCGCCATCGTTGCTGCTGCGGCATTGAT
>JARLJJ010000029.1 GCA_031291275.1 Formivibrio sp. | reverse complement strand
GAAATCGCGGCTTTGATGCGTTCACCGCACGGTTCACCGATGAAGAGATCGTCAGAACCATTGGCAGGGCAGCGAGGCGGATCGGCGCCATTCGCAGCCGATACGTCGATGGGGCATGCCGCACTGTGTCAATGGTGGAGCGCCTTGGCGCTTGGCGGTTTACAGTGTTTGTAAACCGGTCCCGATCAGGAGGGCCTGATGAGGAGGAATCGTGATGGACCGAAATATTTGTTGTATTGGTAGCGGAGGTTCGCTACAGTCCACAAACACACACGATGATCTGACATTTCACTGGCGCTTGGTGGCCTGAATGTCGGTGGCTTCGCACCATGTCGTGCAACCCAGTGGCAAGCGTGATTGGGTGCAGTTAATTGCACGCCGATCATCCTTGGCCAGGGCACCGCCGATGCTCCTGCAATAAGACCCCGCCGAGCCAACAGCGGGGTCTCATGAGCGCCGGTCAGACGCAGGATCAACCGCCACGTATGTAGACCACGCGCTCCTTCATATCAATGATCGAAGGAGTTTCTGTCATGTCGAAATCCAAGAAGCATGCGCCACCTGTCGCGTCCAGCCACGATGTCGGCAGCCAGCAGTCCAGCGCCAGCGCGCCGGATTTGGTCTCGGCGACAATCTACAAGTTTTCGGAATACACGACGCTGCCGACCGACGCTAGCAGCGGCCATCAAGCCAGCATTCCAGGACTTGCTCAGTCAGCGGACACGGACAATGTCGTGCTCGTAAGCAATCCCGATCCGGCTTGTCCGTCCGGTGTGAAAAACAGTGATGAGCAGGTGATCTCGGACTGCGACAACCTCACTGCCGGGAAATGCGGGCCGCAACGATTTCACACGGAGCCCTGAAATGACATCACGCCGCAGATTGGTGCCATTGGCGGAAATTCAGCAGGCCTATGACTGGTGGACCAGCTTGGGCCACACAGCGGCCGGCGTCGATATTCGCGCCGATGGCGTCACCTTCATTCCCCCTGCCACACAACAAGTTGGAAGTGCATTCGATGCGTGGAAGGCAAAAGACCAGGGTCGTGACCGGACTGCACATAGTCGGTAAGCGATCAGCCAAAGGCTGCATATGGTACGTCTATGCTTGGCGTGGCGGCCCTTGCATCTACAAGGCATTCGGTGAGCGGCCAGTGGTCGATATGGCCCTCATCATGAAGGCCGAGAAGGCCCGCTCCCCATCCAAGGGGACACTTGAAACCCTAGACGATGTTCTGGATCGCTATCGCCAAAGCCCCGAATTCGTGAAGTTGGCTGAGAGCACCAAGAGAGATTACCGGCTTTGGCTGGATCGTATCAGCGAAAAGTTCGGTCCAGCGTCCATCGCGGCCTTTGAGGATCAGCGCATGCGCACAGAGATCATCGACTGGCGCAACACCTGGGCAGATCAACCGCGAACCGCAGACAAAGCCAGCGTCACCATGGCGACCGTGCTTGGTTGGGCGCAGGGCGAAGGCATTCTGCCCGTCAATATCGCCATTGGCATCAGGCAACTCCATCACGTCAATAAAGCCGACCAAATCTGGGAGGACAGGCACTGGGATGCCATGAAGTCCAGCAAGGACAAAAATGGCCGGTCGCTCTACTCAGATCACTTGGACCGCGCCCTGCGCCTAGAGCACCCAGCCTGAAAACGGAATCAGCCGATTCCCATTGACTGAAAAATGTGATTCACCGTGTTGGGAGGTGGATCATGGGAAAATGGTACTCGTCAGATTTGCGCGACCGGATCAGCGCGCATGTAGCGTCTGGTG
>JARLJJ010000246.1 GCA_031291275.1 Formivibrio sp. | reverse complement strand
CTCGGGGTGCGCGAGATCGCCCGACATATTGGACGCAATCCATTAACCGTTTCGCGAGAGCTCACGCGCAACGCGGCGACACGTAATGGGTGTCTCGAGTATCGTGCTTCGGTCGCGCCCCGGCCAACAAGTTGACAATACCGAAAGCATTGTCCGGCGGGGCAGCATTAAATCGCAATCAACGAGCAGCTTCTCAACGATAACTGATCTTCGTATTCTCGAACGGAACTTCCCATTTTGAATACCACTTAGGACGGCTTGGGCGGATCATTCAGGCTCAAGTTGTAGACGATTCGAAAAGCTCCCCCCACCAAGTTGGGTGCGAAATAACGCACCCAAGATAGAATTTGCGTGGATCCAGTAGTTTGCTGTCTCAATCGAGAATGCAATCGCCAAACCGGGCGTAGCCCAAAGGCGAACATTTAAAGCGTACGATAATGATTTGACTTCTTTTGCCCGTCCAGCGCATGGTGAAAATCTGGCAGCGCGATTTGACGCACTGCTCTTGAAAAATCGCAAGCCGGAAGGTTCTGGCAGATCGACTCTCACCGGTTGCGCCAGAGGGTCCTCTGTTTCGCTTCAGAGCCGCGGCAATGGGAATTCATAGCCGGTGCGTAACCACGGAAGCCGAGCTACGCAAACAAGCTTCTATAAGGCATTGAAATGAGACATTCGAAGTTAGAAAAGGATGACAAAGTTCCACGAGGAGGTGACCCTCGGTGATTTGCAAATCATTAATGATACAGTATAGCGTCCGGTTCGCGATTGGCTGGCTAGCTGGCTGACGAAATTATGTGGATTCCTAATACTTATGCATAAGCCGACCGTGCCGACACACAGTCCAAGTCGGTGTTAGCAGTGCGGCGGTGGGGCAAGTTTGACTGCCGTGACGGGAAGCGGCCGAGTCATGTGGGTAAGGGAACCGAGCACCTATGGCAGTGATAGGTTTTCTGGTCCGCCGTCCATTCCTCAGAAGACAGTGTTCGCTTGAAATCTGAGGCGATGCTGGTAGCAGTTTGGCGAGACGTGGCTGAATGCGCAAAGTAGAACTTCTTACGCTTAGCCGGCGAGCGAAAAAATTACTTCAGCGGACGCCGTCAACGTGGCCGGGCAGTCGAAGGCAGGCCCCTGCGAAGGACGCAGGTGGGCTGAACCCATGTTAACAGTCTGAACCGCTTCGTTTCCGCTAAGGGCCTCTAGCTCATGCTTGGTTAGAGCAGCGGACTCATAATCCGTTGGTGCCGTGTTCGACTCACGGGAGGCCCACCACTTTTTATGCCCGGCTGGTGAAATTGGTAGACACAGCAGACTTAAAATCTGCCGCACCCTGATCGGCGCGTACCGGTTCGACTCCGGTTCCGGGCACCAACTTGAAGGATTATCCCGTGCTGTCGTTGGACGAT
The DNA here is from genome assembly GCA_031291275.1 of Formivibrio sp. Classification (GTDB taxonomy): domain Bacteria; phylum Pseudomonadota; class Gammaproteobacteria; order Burkholderiales; family Chitinibacteraceae; genus Formivibrio. The sequence continues at coordinate 428 of JARLJJ010000246.1, read as the reverse complement.
CTGCTGATTGCTTATACGACTTTGCCGAACCATCATAGTTCATACGGGCGAATTCTTGAGGCTCCTGTTCACGAGCGTGAACAGGAGCTGCGCGTGCATATCACCGATCTGACTGCCACTGTTGCGAAGCTGGAAAACTGGATTGATGAACAGCGCACGATAGCATTGGAGTTCGCCAGGTATTGTCAACTTGCGGTCTGCTCGGCGTGGATGTGGCGATAATGTCGGCCATGAAAGCAGCCACCCAGCAGAGCACACGTGTCACCGACAATCCGATGTCCTATGCGGGGCTATCGCTTCCCGCCCGATGTGATCAGCTACGCGGTGTGGCTCTACTACCGTTTGCCGCTGAGCCTGCGTATGGTCGAGGAGTGGCTGGCCGCGCGTGGCATTGAACTCACGTATGAGACCGTGCGACGCTGGGCGAT
>JARLJJ010000245.1 GCA_031291275.1 Formivibrio sp. | reverse complement strand
TTCAATGCCTGATGATATGCTGAAGCGCAACGTGAATGTTGGTTTCTCCGGTGGCGAGAAAAAACGCAACGAGGTGCTGCACATGGCATTGTTGCAGCCCGGCCTTGGTATTTTGGATGAAACCGACTCCGGTTTGGATATCGATGCGTTGAAAATTGTGGCTGAGGGCGTGAACGCGCTGCGCGGCCCGAAATTTTCAGCCCTGGTGATCACCCATTACCAGCGTCTGCTTGACCATATTGTGCCGGATTATGTGCATGTGCTGGCGGCTGGTAAAATTGTACGCTCAGGCGGGCCGGAACTGGCGCTGGAATTGGAAGCGCGTGGTTACGTTGGGCTGGAAGCCGCCTGACGATGACAGCCCTTCCTACCCGCAAGCTTGAAGCCTGGCGCTATACAGATTTGAAAAATCTGGCGGCGATCAGCTTTGCTGAAGCTGCACCTGAAAAAATTGCCGCGCCGTTGCCGGACCTTGGAATTCCACGCATTGTGTTTGTGAATGGCGCTTATAATGCGGCGCTTTCAACACCGCCAGAATTCCTAAGCCCCTTTGCGGATGTGTTTGATGAATCGGCGTTGCCGCTCGTGCAAATCAATGCCGCCCATGCCCATGAAGGTATCACCAATCATGTGCCGGCGAATGTCGATGCCGGTGCTGTGTTGCTGGTCTCGTACGCCAATGCTGAGACGCCAATGGCGTTTCACCCCCGCCACCGTATTATGTTGGGTGCGGGCGCCAAGCTGACGATTATTGAAGTAGCGATGGGGCAGGGGGTGTATTGGCACAACCCGGTGACAGATGTTACCTTGCATGAAGGTGCGGCCCTTGGGCATTACCGTTTGCAGGATGAAGGTAGCGAAGCCTTTCATCTTGCCACGATCAGGGCGCAGATTGCCGAAAAGGCCGCTTATGAAAGTTTCTCGCTGGTAATTGGTGCCAAACTTTCCCGCGCGGAATTTCACGCGACACTCACCGGACCCAACGCCAACACGCATTTGAACGCGGCCCAGCTTTTGCGAGGCCACCAGCACGCTGATTTTACCTCGGTGGTGGCGCATAAGGCGCCCAACTGCGCCTCACGCCAGACGGTGAAATCAGTGCTTTCCGACCATTCACGCGGCGTTTTCCAGGGCCGGATTGAAGTGGCGCGGATTGCCCAAAAAACCGATGGCTACCAGATGAATCAGGCATTGCTACTCTCGCCGCATGCGGAAATTGACATCAAGCCGGAGTTGGAAATTTTTGCCGATGATGTGAAATGCAGCCATGGTGCCACGGTGGGTGCCCTTGATCCTGAACAGATTTTCTACCTGCGTAGCCGAGGGATACCAGAGGAGCAGGCGCGCTCAATTCTGATCCGTGCGTTCCTCACCGAAGCGTTGGAACCCGTGACGCATGAGGCTGCCCGGGTGTTTTTGG
>JARLJJ010000004.1 GCA_031291275.1 Formivibrio sp. | reverse complement strand
GTTTGTAGGGCACGGCAATTTTCGGAGGTGAAGTCAGCCGGTATCATGCCAGTTCGCAGCCACGGCGATGAAAATCCAATTTATTCAACAACGCCTGTCTTAATGGCACAGTTTCGGGAGCCAGCCAATGGGTGCCACCGCTGATCGTCAAAATTGAACGCCAGCAACGCAGAAAACCGAAGACTCACATAGACCACGCCAGTGAGCCGACATCCACGAATGACCATCCTGGGGGGCCAATTGGGTCTGGCCAATCCCTGAGCGCTGGGCCTGACGTGAAGTCTGCAGGCCACCCCGGGTCTCACCGTTCAGTGTGTTTTGCCCAGATCGCGCCAGTCCTGCAGTGCCTTGAGCGTGTTGCTCACATGTTGATCGGGGTTCATGCTATCGTATTCATACAGGATGCGACCCTGCGGCGAAATGACGAATGAAACGCGCGCGGCGGTGTTGGGCATGACGGTCAGGGCCACGTCGTATTGTTTAAGGACTTTCGCATCGGCATCGGCCGCGACGGCAAACTTGTCGCGGCATTCCCGCTGAGAAAAGTCCTTCTGGGTGGCAATATCGTCGTGGGACATGCCCAGCAGGGTCGCCCCCAATGCTTCGAAACGTGCGCTGGCCTCAGCAAAATCGTGCGCCTCAGCTGTACATCCTGCAGTAAATGACTTCGGATAGAAGTACAGCACGACCGGACCATGGCCAAGAGCTTGCTTCAGGTTGAAGGTGAATTCCTTGCCAGCCAGTGCGGCCTGGGCAGTGAAGTCGGGCGCGACGGCACCTATGGGCAAGGCTGCCTGCGCGCAGGCGACTGCGCCAAGCAATGCCATTGCCACCAGATGCCTGGCGGCCCACGCAAACGAATCGCCTCGCGTGACAGGCGGTGAGTTTATTCTGGCTTGGGCCACCAGTAGGTGGCAAGAATTGGATGGGGTCATAGTTTTCTTGGAGCGAATTTGTGAAACAGAATTCTGGTCGTGAATATATGGCCGCGGGCACATCTGCAGGCTGCTTGGCTGATTACCCATACCCATTGGGTGGAAATCGCCGGGCCATCGATATAAGCGTGTCCCATGCTAGAGGCGGTGGATATCATTAAGCGGCAAGCGCTGTGTTGTCAGACGGCGCAGGGCCTGAGGTTGAACCAGTGTCGAACGCGGGCTCCACACAGCTGCCAGATTACTCGAAACATCGATTGATCGGGATTTTATGGATTGGTTGACCTGAATATGGAAGACATCTTGTTTTCGCTGATACGGATTTGGCCACGTCAATATCAACGTCAGGTTTGGAGCGAGCAGTTTCGGAAGTCGAATGTTGTCTAAGGGTCTTCTGGAGTCAGCCGCGGTCCTAAATCGTATGACTGGTTACGCTGC
>JARLJJ010000244.1 GCA_031291275.1 Formivibrio sp. | reverse complement strand
GTGCGACCACCGGGCTGACGGCAATGCGCTCAAGCAGGTCGACCTTCGGCCCCTCTGCGCTGAACAATCCATGGTTGCGCCCACAGAAAAAGCCATGGCTTTCCTGGTACAAAGGCGAATAGAACAACCCAGGTACGCGAAAGGGGAAATGCCCGATCGCCAGATGCAGGCGACCATCGAGTACCTTTTCCTCCAGCTCTGCAGGCGTACCGACGTGTACATGCAAATGCACCTCATGGCCGCGTTGCACAAAACGCTGGGTGGTCTGCTTTAGCGGGCAACCAGGGTCGGTAATGGTGCTGTCAATTATGCCGAACTTGAGGGTGCCACTCACCTGACGTTTCAGTACGTCGGCATCCACACAAAAATCCTCCACCGCCCCCAGTAGCCGCTGGGTAGCTTCGTATATCGCCTCTCCCTGCTCGGTCAGGCGAAAACCACTGCGACCACGCTCGCACAGTTTGACCCCAAGCCGGGTCTCGAGATGTGCCATTTGCTCGCTAATCGTGGACTGAGCGATGTTCAGCGTTGCCTGAGCAGCGGAAAAACCACCACTCTTGACGATGGTGCTGAACACTCTGAGTAGCGTCAGGTCGACGTCGTGCAACTGAATCATTACGGACCTCTTGTTCGTGGACATATCGTAATTTTAGATTTATCCGACCTATGATCATCGTTTTCCCAAGCCCACGTAAAGCCGAACGTACAGTTGAGTGCCGCAGGCGATGTAAGTATCGTAAATTCCGATATAAACAGATCATCCAGACGGACGATGTTTCGCCTCACTGTGACGCTGATGATTGCCTGGCGTTCGCTCCACACGCCCCCCCCAACCGTGAACAAGGATGAGTGATGAGCAACAGCGCCGTCGAAATGACCAACCTGCTCTACCGCTATGCCGAGAGAATGGACGGGGGTGATCTGGAAGGTGCGGCTGCCCTCCTCCAACATGCGCGCATCAAAGTCACGAACGGCGATAATTTTCTTGATGCAGCGGGAATACTACTCATCTGGAAGCAATACATAAAAATCTATCCGTGCGGGACGCCGCGCACAAAGCATGTCATCAGCAACCCGATCATCGAAATCGATGAAACCGCAGGCAAGGCGACGATACGTTCCAACTACACCGTGTTTCAAGCAACCCACGGTCTTGCCCTTCAGCCAATTGCTGTGGGCCGTTACCACGATGAATTCGAGCGCGTCGGCCAGGCGTGGCGTTTTTGCTTTCGCGATTATTCACTGCTGGAGCTGACGGGCGACCTGAGTTTTCATCTGAACGACTTTGAAAGCCGTCGGCTGGACGGACTGAGCTGAAGCGCGACAGCGCTTGCTTAATGGTGCTCAGATCCTCGACCTACGTGCTGGGTACGGCGCGGGATTGATCCCAACGTCCAGGAGGACCCAGCGACGGGATCAGCCATTAATGTGCCTTTGAAAAAAACCTGCCACCCATTTGGCAATGGGCGCGGCATCCACCGGCAGCTGGTGGACGGACTCCAGGGCATTGGCAGAGACCTGATCAGGCAGTAGCTCCCCGCGGAATTTTTCAGCCAGGGTTTTGGTGTACTCGGCCGTGAACTCCGGGTGGTACTGGACCGAAATCGCGGGGAACGAGTAGGCCAAGACACCATTTTCGCAGTGGCTGGAGCCGCCTATTCGCATGGCTTCAGGAGGGATCTACTGGACCTGGTCCTGATGGAACACATAGGCCGCGGTGGACGCTGGCAAGGCATGGGCGTCATATTCATAACGCTGCGAACCGACTCCCCAACCTTTCTCGGATTTGGCGTTCAGGCCGCCATAGGCATCTGCCATGATCTGGTGCCCGAAACAGATGCCAAACACCGGGATGCGTTCCAGGCGCAACTGCTGGAGAAACTCGATCAAGGCGATCATCCAGGGGCTGCGTTCGTAGGTGCTGTACTTGGAGCCGGACAGGATGTAGCCATCAAAGTCGGAGGGCGACGGCAGCTTGTCGCCTGACACGG
>JARLJJ010000243.1 GCA_031291275.1 Formivibrio sp. | reverse complement strand
GAGACGCCCATTCCGGCTTGCGGCTTGCCATCGGCGCTCAGCGCGCAGCCTGCATCCATGGCGATATCCGCGAACTTGCCATTTTTCAGATTGTGGTAAAGAGCGCTGGCAGTGGAGTCGTTCGCGACGTAGATGTCGGGCCAGCCATCATTATCGAAATCGGCAGTGAGCACTCCCAAGCCAAAAGTACCCTCAGCGTCCAGGATTCCCGAAGATTTCGACACATCGGTGAAAGTGCCGTCACCATTGTTGTGATACAGGATGTTTTTGCCACCCTTCAGGCCAGGCGGGCCACAGGCAACGAGCATGCCTTTGTAATTGCAAGGGCCGGATTCGGGAAGCGGGGCAGTGGCCAGGTCAAGATCAATGTAGTTGGCAACGAAGAGATCGAGCTTGCCGTCGCGGTCGTAGTCAACGAAAGCGCAACCGGTGCTCCACAACTTTCCTGTGCCGGCTACGCCGGCCTTTTCGCTGACATCGGCGAACGTGCCATTCCCATTGTTGTGATACAAAACGTTCTTGCCGAAATAGCTGACGAAGAGATCTTCGAAGCCATCATTGTCATAATCGCCGATGCAAACTCCCTGTCCCCAGCCAGAGTGAACCAGACCGGCTTTCACCGTGACATCGGTAAAAGTGCCATCGCGATTATTTTTGAAAAGCCGGTTGGTGGGTTCATGGCCAGCAGGAAAACCATCGAGGCGGGTGCCATTCACGAGGAAAATGTCCAGCCAGCCATCATTGTCGTAGTCATAGAAAGCGACGCCGCAGCCGGTGGTCTCGAGCAGGTATTTGTTCTTGTGCTCTCCGCCGTAGACGAATCTTGTATTCAGGCCGGATTCACGCGCGACATTTACGAAATTTATACCGAGTGATGTGCCGGCAATAGCAGAGCTAGCTTTGGCGCCCGTTGGACTTGTGGGGTGGGCAAAGAGGTCGTCCGCACGCACGCGAGCGATGCGCAGAAGATCCTGAAAACCTAGTACGAGCGCGCTGCGGCTCAGCGATTGCAGGAACTTGCGGCGTGAAGAGGACAAAAGAACGATACCTTCCCGATTGATGGTGCAAAATTCGGCCGGGTTCCTTTATAAGCAGCGCGGCGTGAGTTTGCAAGCGAGCCGCGAGTTGCAGGCTCAGGCGATACCAAGCTTCTTCTGCAATTCTTCGAGAGAGAGGCCTTTGGTTTCGGGGTAAAAGAACAATACCACGACAAATTGCACCACCATCATTGCGGCGAAAAATACGAAGGGATAGCCGCCAGATTTCGCAGCCATGACGGGAAAGATCAGGGAGATGATGCCGTTCATCAGCCAATGGGAAAAGCTGCCCAAGCTCTGGCCTTTGGCGCGCACGCGATTGGGAAACACTTCGCCAAGATAGACCCAGATGACCGCGCCCTGAGAGAACGCAAAGAAGGCTATGTAGCCGACCAGGAGCCAGACAAGCAGTTCGTGATGACGGCCGCTGAGGAAAATGCCGGCGACACCGGCGAGACATACGGCCGTTCCTACTGCGCCGATCAATAGGAGCTTCTTTCGGCCAAGGCGGTCGATCACAGTCATAGCAATCATCGTGAAGAGAAGGTTTGTGGCACCGATGGCCACAGCCTGGACGTCTGAAGAGACTTTGCTGAAGCCGGCATAGGCAAAAATGTCGTTCAGGTAGTAGAGGATGGCGTTGATGCCTGCTAGTTGATTGAACAAGCCAATGCTGATGGCCAGAAAAATGGGCAGGCGATACTTCCAGGAGAAGAAGGGTTCATCTGTAGTGTGGTCGGCCGCGAGCGATTCCACGATGTCGTTCAATTCCTGCTGGTAATTCTCTTCCCCGATGCGCTGCAGGACTTCGCCTGCTTCCGCGGTTCGCTGTTTTTTCACCAGCCAGCG
>JARLJJ010000242.1 GCA_031291275.1 Formivibrio sp. | reverse complement strand
TGCTGGAGGAGATCGGCGCCATCGGTCTGGAACAGCCGCGCACGCACCCGAGTATCGCCGACATAGCCATGTTCAAGGACTGCGCGCCCTACCGCCAGCGCACGGTAGCGCAGGCCACCGGAACGGTTGACCCTCCCGGACACCGGACACACGTCGTTGATCGGATCAAACTCATAACCGTTGACCCGAGCTTGGCTGGCGCTTTCATAAAACAGCCGGATCGGCGAACGATGGATCAGTGTCACTTCATCCAGGCCGATGTCCTCCAGCGCCCTTGCCACATTCTCAAGCATCGAGAAGGCACTGTGGGAGCCACCGACCAAGGTGATCTTGCCACCCTCGCTCAGCGTTTCGGCGAAGTGGGCACGCAATTGCCTGGGGGTCATGCGCAGCAAGTGGTCGGCACTGTGGATGCGACTCGGCTCGGGTAGTTCCAGGCCTTGCACGGCAAGAGCTTCCAACAGGTGCTGGGGGTCCTGGTGACCACCGAGGTTGAGCACCAGAGACTGGCAATCGATGCGCTGCTGACTGCCCTGGTGTTCGACCCAGACCTGATACCCCTCCCCCTCGCTGACCACCTCAATGATGGTTGCACCGCTCCACATCTGCACCCCCTTGAGCCGCAGGATGTGATCCAGGACCAAACGGGAGGCTTCGACCAGCAACTCGCCGACCTCCCTGAGCAACGGTGCTTCTTGAGCCTGATTACGGATGCGCCAATAAACCGGCAAATGCTGCAGGGGTTCGAACACCTCGTCAAGTTCGGGGGCACGCAGGCAATCGAGAAATACGTCGCCAACCGAGTTGGCCGTGATCTGATAGTCCCCCAGACGCCCGATGCCTGGCGTCTGGCTGGCATCCACGATAATCAGTCCGTGGCGAGCCAGGGCATGGATAGCACCGGTTTTCAGTGCGTTAAACAGCATACCCATCCCCGCCGGCCCCGAACCGCCCATCACACAACCGCAGCTGGTTTCCAGGAATTGTCCGTACATAAATGTTCCCCTGCATCAATCGAGCGCTACTAGCGCTCTTGTCCATATGATGATTGGAAGGCAGACCTTCCAAAAGGCGACGCAAAACAATGCGGCAAAAGGCCAGGCGAGCCCGTTCGAGCACGATTGCGCTGTTTCGGGAGAGGGAGGCGGGGTGCCGCAGGTCAGTCTGAAGCGCAAACCTTGAACGATACCCGCAACGGGGCTATCGGCCGGCAAAGCTACCGCCCAGAGACCACTTGAATAAGTTCGTTTGAAAAACGGTTTTATCGAAGCCACAAAAAGCGACGAAGGGAAAGAAGGGTGACGATGCGGCTATTAGCCACTGAACGCCACGGTTTCATCCTTGCAAACTCGGCGTCGCCCGTCAAATAAAAGTTGATAGCAGACTCATAAATATTTTAGAAATGTAACTGTTTGTTTTTTATTGTAAAAAACACAATTGAAATCTTTTTATAATATAAATCAAATGTTTAATCAGGAAAAAATCAGTTCAGCGAGCGGACTACCCACCCTGACACTCGGTAGTTCGTCTCAAAAAAGTTACGCCTCAACCGGCCTTGTCCGTGCATTTCGCCCTTTGCGACCTTGAAAGTGGTTCATGCGGGCTGAAGCAGAACAACTCGGTTGCGCAATTCAGTACAAAAAATGCGATCCTGACCCACAGTTTGTTTCCAATAACGGGCAAATCATGGATCGTCTAACCGCAATGCAAGTGTTCGTCTCGGTGGTGGAACTGGGCAGCCAGTCGGCTGCGGCCGATCACCTGCAACTTTCCCGGCAGGTGGTATCGCGCTATCTGGCGGAGTTGGAAGATTGGGTCGGTGCACGGCTGATGCATCGCACCACGCGCAAGCTGAGCCTGACGGCCGCTGGCCTGGAAACCCTGCCACGCTGCCAGCAGATGCTCGAATTGAGCGGCGACCTGCAGGCCATCGGCAGCACCCCCAGCGATTCGCCCAAAGGTGAGTTGCGCATCAGCGTCAGCACTTCGTTCGGCCAGGCGCAGCTGATCGATGCCCTGGCCGACTACGTCAAACAGTATCCGGCGGTTAAAATCGACCTGCAGATGCTTGATCGCACGGTCAACCTGGTGGATGAGCGCATCGACC
>JARLJJ010000241.1 GCA_031291275.1 Formivibrio sp. | reverse complement strand
TATGGCCACGATAATTGTCTGGGCAATGAGGAATACTGGCGTACCAAAGAACCTGGCAAAGCCCTCTGCCTTTAATGCGAACCAGTCATCACCAAAAACCGAAGCAAGGTGAACATGTGGAAGGTGAAAGCGGAAATGGTGGCCAGTGGGCTTGCCTGGAGACCCGGTAGTTGAATCTGGGGCGATTGGTAGCTCTTTCGACATTATCATTACTCCTAAATATTTTTTGTTGTTGGGAATTACTGGTAATTAACCCAAACCACATCGTCATCCACAGCATAAAGGCGCCAAGGCGTATCTGCGCTGTTCTTCTGGCAAGTGTTTAATGCTCTTTTCTATGGATCTGAGCCATTTTATTAGTCACATGAGTCTTTTATGTGGCGAGTAGCTGCCATTTTGTCGATCACCGCTTGGACATGCTCATTTTTTCTCGTTCGATTTATTGCGTCGGATCAAAAACCCTTGTTTGTTTATAAGTTGTTTTCATGGATGCCCCCGTGTTTACACCAGCCTCAGGTTGCATTTTCTTAGAATCGACCCCGTAAATCAGAGAAAGCCTTGATCTCCTGCATGTGCCAGGGACGGCTTTTCTTCAGGCGGTATGATCTATGTCGGACAACACCGCATTCCGGGTATCACTGCATGCGGATTGAGGTGGTTGATCAGCCGGTGCGCCAATACAGGCAAAGGCGGATTATCTGGTTCGCATTCTTTGTCGCGGTCCCGACAGACATCAAGACCATTGAGGTATACCACACAACCAGTAGGCTCAATTAATTTATATTTTTCATTTATTTACAATGAGTTATATTTTATTTCCAGTGCTGGCATACCATTTGCAAACTAGAGGGTGTGCCTAACTAGGAAGTTTAAGATGTCCAATTGGCCGTCAATCAGTGTTTAACGCAAGGAGATGCCTTGATCTCCTGCATGTGCCAGGGACGGCTTTTCTTTAAAGGGGATAATCCATGTCGGACAATACCGCATTCCGGGAACCATACGTCGTGGAAGGCTTCGCGCGCATCGTGGGCGTGGAGGACGGCCGGATATTGCTGGAGCCCGAGCAAACCGGCAGCTGTACGGGTTGCGCGTCGGCTTCAGCCTGCAACGAAAAAGGTATTGGCACCCTTGCCAGCCGGTTAGAAGCGCGGCGTTTTTCCGTGCCAAACCATTTGGCGTTGACCGCCGGAGACCGCGTGGTGCTTGGCATCAGGCCGCATTCTCTGGTGGCTGCTTCTGCAACGGTCTACCTTATTCCTCTCTCGATAGCTCTGCTGTGTGCTGTTCTGGCGCAATGGTGCTTTGGCAATGACATGACCAGTTTCGTGGGCATGCTGCTCGGCCTGTTTTTTGGTTTTGTGTTGATGCGCATGGTTTCCCGGCGCATAGCAAAAGACGAAACGAATGAATTCCAGATAATCAGACTCGCCGACGCGAACGAATACTGCCGTTAGGCAAGGAGGGACTATGCGCGAATATGTATTGATGATGATCGGGGCCGCGTTGGTCAACAACGTGATTCTGGCTCGTTTTCTGGGCCTGTGCTCCTTCATGGGCGTGACCACCCGGATCGATACCTCATTGGGGATGGGGTTTGCCACGACCTTCGTGATTACTTTGTCGTCCATGATTGACTGGGCGGTCGAGTCTTTTCTCCTGCAACCCTACGATCTGGGTTATCTGCGCACGGTGACATTCATTATGGTGATCGCTGCTGCCGTGCAGTTCACCGAGATGGTTATCCGTAAGGTATCGCCTACGCTCTTCAAGATGCTGGGTATCTATCTCCCGCTGATTACGACCAACTGTGCAGTGCTTGGTGTCGCGTTGTTGTTGGTTGAAGGGCATATGGGCTTTCTTGCTAGTGTGTTATTCGCATTCGCCTCCTCGGTGGGATACAGCATTGTCATGATAATTTTTGCTGGCTTACGCGAGCGTCTGGCTTTGATTGACGCGCCATTGCTCGTCGAGGGGCCACCGCTGGGATTCATCACTGCAAGCATTCTGGCTCTGGCATTCATGGGTTTTTCTGGAATCAGTGCATAGGAGGTAGCCATGTCTTTCGCAATCATTTCTCTCACGATACTAGGTGTGGTTTTGGGTGGTTTGCTAGGTGTGGCTTCGCGCTGGCTGGCTGTCGAAGAAGATCCGATGGAACAGGAACTTCAGGCGCTCTTGCCTGGCTCACAATGCGGCCAGTGCGGTTACGTTGGTTGCGCCCAAGCTGCGGTGGCACTCGCCAAGGGTGAAGCTCCTGTCACCTTATGTCCGCCCGGTGGCCGCATGGTCGCCGAGGCCTTGGCCAAGAAGCTAGGTGTCACCGCCGACTTATCAGGCCAAGCAGATATGGGGCCGCAACTCGCGCGCATTTCCGAAGACTTTTGCATCGGTTGCTTGCGCTGCCTGAACGAGTGCTCGGTGGATGCCATTATCGGTGCACCTAAACAACTGCACGCTGTGCTCACTGATATTTGCCACGGTTGCGGCAAGTGCGTGGTGGCATGCAAAACCGGTGCGGTGTCCTTGCAGCCATTAAGTCCGACAACGGTAACCTGGTACTGGCCCAAACCGGTATCGGTCCATGCTCATGAGGTCTCAGCATGAAAATGTTTCGTATCCGGGGAGGCATTCACCCCATTTACCGAAAAGAATTGGCCAGCGAGCAAAGAATTCAGCCCTTGCCCATGGCGCAACGTCTGTCGATTCCGCTGCAACAGCATGTCGGCGCAGCGGCCATTTCCCTGGTTGAAACCGGCCAGTATGTTAAAAAAGGGCAGAAGATTGCCATGGCGCCCTCGGCGATGTCCGCCACACTGCACGCGCCGACCTCCGGAACCGTAGTAGTCGTCGAAGAAACTCCGGCGCCACATGTTTCCGGCCTGCCGCAGCTTTCCATCGTAATTGAACCGGACGGCAAAGACGAATGGACTGAACTGGCACCGCCCATGGTCAATCCATTCGCAGAACCGCCCGAGGCCATCATCGCACGCATCGCGGAATCAGGGATCGTCGGCCAAGGCGGCGCGGTGTTTCCCACTGCCATCAAGTTGGGAATGGGGCAGCAATACAGGCTCGACACCCTGTTGCTGAACGGGGCGGAATGCGAACCGTATATCACCTGTGACGACCGGGTCATGCGAGAACATGCCGAAGAAATCATTGACGGTGCCCGGATCATGGCGCACGCGCTCGGAGTGCCAAACATCATCGTTGCCATTAAGAAAAACAAGCCTGAGGCCATTGAGATCATGACCAGGGCTGCGCAGCCATTCCCGCATATCCGCGTGGTCGGCGTGAAAATTCAGTACCCTATCGGTTACGCGCAATACCTGACCCAGGCAGTGACCGGACGGGAAACGCCAGCAGGTCGGCGCAACGCTGAAGTGGGGGTTGTGGTGCAAAACGTCGCCACGTCCCTGGCTGTGCAACGTGCGGTGCGCCACGGGCAACCACTAGTTTCACGGGTCGTCACCGTGACGGGAACCGCGATCAAGTCGCCCGGCAATTTCGAGGTGCCCATTGGCACGCCGGTGGCACATTTAATTGAACAGTGCGGAGGCTTCACTACTCAGCCTAAATATCTGGTCAATGGCGGACCAATGATGGGATTCCAGTTGCCAAACACCGACGTGCCCATAGTGAAAGGCTGCGTGGGCATCGTAGCAATGAGCGAGGATGAAACCGTTGACCGTGACGAGAACCCTTGTATCCGCTGTGGTTCGTGCATGGAAGTGTGCCCAATCGGCCTGCCGCCGGTCGAAATGGCGATGTTGATCCGCAAGGACAGGCTGGAGGATGCAGCCAAGTTGGGTGTGGGTGATTGCATCGCCTGCGGCAGTTGCGCATGGGCCTGTCCGTCGCATATCCCGTTGGTGCAGTACTTCAACCATGCCAACGGGGCCTTGTGGACTGAAGACAAACAACGCCGGAAGAACGAGCGACTCAAGACCATGTCCGAAACGCGTGCACAGCGGCTGGAAATCGCCCGCCAGGAAAAACTGGCAGCCCATGCCGCACGCAAGGCAAAACAGGCCGCTGTACAGGGAGCAACCGAATGAAGCCTATTACGCTGGTGAGCGGACCATTTTCCCACTCGAACCGCTCGGTCAATCAGACCATGCGCTTGGTACTCTTGGCATTGCTGCCGGCCACCGCATTCAACCTGTGGTTGTTCGGCCTGCCGTCAATAGTGCTATTTCTGAGCACGGTAGGTGCCTGCCTGGGCTTTGAGGCGGCATTCCTCGCCCTGACCGGGAAGAACATCCGAAAAGGTATTCTGGATGGCTCAGCCGCAATCACTGGCTGGTTGCTGGCGATGAGCCTACCGCCTTGGGCACCATGGTGGATCGGTGTACTGGGCGCGTTTATCGCTATCGTGATCGCCAAGCAGGCCTACGGCGGTATTGGCAAAAACCTGTTCAATCCAGCCATGGTTGCGCGAGTGGCACTGCTGGTGTCGTTCCCGGTGATTATGACCGCCTGGGTCAACCCGCACCCGCTTTTTTCGGCACGCTCGACCAGCGTGATTGAATCTGTCCAAGCGATCCGCTATGGCGTGCCCGATGCCATGGCCAGTGCCACACCCTTAGGGCATGTCAAAACCGAACTTTCGCGCAATGTGCCGGTCACGCAGTCGGTGCTAGACACACCAAGCTGGTCGGACATGTTTTTGGGTAACCGCTCCGGTAGCATGGGAGAAACCTCGGCGCTATTGATTCTGCTCGGCGGGCTCTTTCTGATCTGGCGCAAGGTCATTACTTGGCATATTCCGGTGGCATTGATGAGTGGGCTATGTGTGCTCGCCGAGCTTTTCCACCTGATTGACCCTGCGCGTTACAGTAGCGGCACATTCCATCTTCTGTCCGGCGCAACTTTCCTGGGGGCATTCTTTATTGCCACGGACTATGTCACTTCGCCTCTATCGGAACCGGGCAAGCTCATTTATGGACTAGGTTGCGGCTTGCTCACTTGGGTCATCCGGACCTTTGCCGGTTATCCGGAAGGCATGGCTTTCGCGGTGCTGCTGATGAATGCGCTGACGCCTATCATCGATCAGTACACTCGACCCAGAGTTTTTGGACGGCTGCGCAATGGTGAACCGTTGCCCTTGCCGCAACAAGGAGGAAACTGATGAGCCTGCTCAAAGATATGCGCCATGCCTATATTCTGGGCGCTTTTTGTTTAGTCTTCGGGCTCTTGCTGGCGGCCACGAAAAAGGTCACGGCTAACGATATAGACGCACGAGCACTGGAAGATCGGATGGCCTCACTGGAGCAAGTATTGCCGCATGCGCTCCATGACAACGATCCGCTAAAGGATACTCTCGCCATCTCGCGCAAGGACGGCAAAACGGTGACAGTTTTTCGCGCCCGGCAAGCGGGCAAAATCACCGGCGTAGCTTTCCAGATCGAAGGCTCGGGTTATGCAGGCCCGATCAGGTTAATGATAGGCATGCATACCGACGGTTCGATCATCGGCGTGCGGGTGTTGGCCCACAAGGAAACACCAGGACTCGGGGACCGGATCGATGTAAAAAAGAGCGACTGGATTCTGAAATTTTCCGGCCTGTCGCTGGACAAGCCGAATGAGGCGCACTGGAAGGTCAAGAAAGATGGCGGCGATTTCGACCAGTTTGCTGGTGCGACGATTACGCCACGTGGCGTCGTCAAGGCCGTTCACGAAGGCCTGCAATTTTTCGCAGAAAACCGAGCTGCGATTCTGGGAGGTGCACAATGAGTGGGCAAAATTACACGCGAATCATCAAGGATGGTCTGTGGGACAACAACGGCGTGCTGGCCATGCTGCTGGGCATGTGCCCATCCATGGCGATGACGACCAGCGCCACCAACGGTCTGGGCATGGGGCTCGCCACTGCAGTGGTCATGGCTGCGTCCAGTTTGCTCGTGGCCTTTTGTCGGCACTGGATTACGCGTGAGATCCGCATTCCGGTCTTTATCCTGATCGTGGCCTCGATGGTGACGCTAGTCGATCTGACGATGAATGCCTGGATGCACGAACTCTACAAGGTCCTCGGTCTCTTTATCCCGCTCATTGTCAGCAACTGCCTGCCCCTGGCGCGACTGGAAGCCTTCGCCGCCAAGGAGCCGGTACTCCCGTCCTTTCTCGACGGTGCTTTTATGGGGTTGGGATTTACCCTGGCCCTAACCTTGATCGGCGCGGTGCGTGAGATCATCGGTTCGGGTACGCTCTTTGCGGATGCGTCTCTACTGCTGGGTCCATCGTTTAAGTTCATGGAGCTGCATCTGTTACCGGGCAGCTCCAACGTATTGGTCATGGTGTTGCCCCCGGGTGGATTCCTGATAACAGGGGTCCTGATTATTGTTAAACGCGCCATCGATCTGAGTCGAGGTAAGGCGATCCAGATGGCGGGTGCTCATTGTGTGGCTTGAAGATCATGAAAATTGAAATCGCTTATGCAGGCAAACAGCGGCAAGCGCTCTTGTCGATCAAAGTGGGCGATGGTGCGACCATCGAAACTGCGATTGCGGCTTCCGGCATCCTGAACCAGTTTCCGGAAATCGACCTTGCCAAACAAAAAATCGGTATCTTTGGTAAAGTAAAAACACTCGATACCGTGTTGCGTTCGGGCGACCGAATCGAGATTTACCGCCCGGCGACCGCCGATCCGGCCAAGGTGCTGAAACGCAATACTGATGAGGTTGCGGACGCGGATTAAACAAGGGCGTTGGCATTGGCCACGCTACTGAACACCATTCATTGGCGTAATCAAATTCGCGCCGTGCTGCTTGCCGCACTGACCAGTGGTCTGGTGACACTTGCTGCCATGCCGCTGGTTTCGCATCTGGAACTCGTTCATATCGCTTTGCTCTACCTCTTGAGTGTGGTGTTGCTGGCGATCTGGTCGGGCAGAAGTGCTGCGATATTTGGTGCGCTATTCGGCTCGGTCTTCTTTGCGCTTGTCTTCGTACCGCCCAAATTTTCTCTCGCGATTACCGAATTATCCTATTTGTTCACGGCCATCGAAATGCTGATCGTGGCTTTGCTGGCCGGGCATTTGACTGCCGGTTTACGGCAGAAAGCAGAAGAAGCCGCCAATCGTGAACAAATGTTGAGAAGCGCTTACGGACTAGCTGCCGACTTGGCTGGAGCCTCGGTGCTCGATGATGCGCTGAAGTCGGTGACGCAGTGTCTGGAATCGCTTTCCGGCAGTTTTATGCTATTTTCCTGAACGATGATACTCAGCGATTGCGCTTGGCGGGCAAGCTGGAATTGCCGCCAGGTGTGAATTTCGAAAGCGCGAAAGCCACCAGAGATGCGGGACAAACCACGGTGCGACAAAACGGAGAATACAGCACTACTTATTTTCCGCTGCATGCGATATCCAGCGGTCATGGCGTCATTGCCATTTCTTGCAATCTGCGCGAACCCGATCTGCTGGAAAAGCAGCGTTTCGAGATGCTGGCATCGCTAGTTGCAGTAACCATCGAACGCATCCGCTTCGCAGAGTTGGCCAAGAACGCCACCCTCAAGGCCGAGGCGGAACAATTGCGTAGTTCGATTCTGTCCGCGCTGTCGCACGATATTCGGACTCCGTTAACAACTGTGATCGGACTCTCAGAAGCATTGGCGGCTTCGCAACCGCCACTCACCGGTATCCAGTTTGAGATGGCGCATGAATTGAACGAGCTCTCCAGCCAGATGAGCGATTTGGTCAGCAATCTCCTCGACATGGCTCGTTTGCAAAGTGGTCGCCTGCGCCTGCGCCGTGAATGGCAACCCATCGAAGATGTGATCGGGACCAGCTTGCGGCAGATCAGAAGGCGTTACCCTGGCCGGGCTATTCGGGTATCGGTTCCGACTGATTTCCCTTTGATAGAGTTCGATACGGTCCTGATCGAACGTGTGCTTTGCAATCTGCTCGAAAATGCGATCAAATTTTCTCCGGATGGAGAAATATTGCTCCTGGTTTCGGAAGGTGCCTTCTTTGCCACTGTTGGAAGCTCGCAATTCAATCACGTATTGCACGGTACGAGTCATAAGGATGCTGAGTTTTCCAATCCTGGCATCACAGTTCGGGGCAATTCCCGGACGTTGATGGCGTCAAACTTCCAGCCTTGGATGGCATATGGCTCAAAAACAAACGGGCGTTCCGGCAAGGGACGCCCGCTCTTGTTTGCGGGGAGAAAATCAGCTTGCGGGCAGGTTCAATAGATACTCGCCGCCGGCTCCCTTTTGCAGCAAGGCGAGGATCGGGCGCAGGTTGCCGGCGAGGCGTTCATCCGGCTTGAAGGCGAGCTTGCCGCTGGCCGTGCCCCGGTTCGGGTTGAAGCTGCCTTCGCCATGGATGGCCAGTGCGCCATCGATGGGATTGGCTGTCCACTGGGCGGTTTGGTTGGCCTGCGTGGTGAGATGGATTTCGGTGCTGCCCAGGGTGCCGATGGCGGGAATCAG
>JARLJJ010000240.1 GCA_031291275.1 Formivibrio sp. | reverse complement strand
TCGCGAAGGCTGGCCCAATCTTTGGTCCGTTCGGTGGTTTGTCTGCCGATGATGACATGGTCAACCAACTCGATTTTCATCAATTGGCCGGCACGCATTAAATCCCGTGTCGTCTTAATGTCCGCCTCGCTCGGAGACGGGTCCATATGGTGATTGTGCACCAACACAATTGCGGCGGCGTTGACGGCGATTGCCGCGCGGAAGACTTCCCGTGGATGCACCAGAACGGTGTCCAGCGTGCCGTCGGCAATCTTCACGTATTTGATGAGCTTCTTTCGCGTGTTGAGCAAAATGGCGAAAAGGGCCTCGACCGTTCTCAGCCTGAACTCCTCCCGCATGAGATTGGCGATCTTTTCAGGTGTATCGAGCAGCGGTGGTTCTGCGACGGATTCCTGGGACATCTTTAGCGCCAGCGTGAAGGCCGATTTTATGGCGGCTGCTTTCGCTGCCCCAACACCCGGAACCTGCATCAGGTCATTCTCGTCGGCCCGTGCCAGGGCGGTTAAGGATTGATATTGGTCCATCAAGGCCAGCGCCTGGGATGCGCCAGCGATGTTGGCGAGTAGTTCGTTTGAATTCAAAGTTGTGTAGTTCATACACGGTGGAAGCTTTGTTGACCACGAGCCGGCTGGCGCGCGAAGCGCGCGGCTCGTTTTTGAACAGGCTGGATTCGCCAAAGGATTGTATTGCGGGGGCTGGCGGCTGTGGCTACGTTTGCGCGATATGGCTGACGAAGATCAGAAGTTGTGTGACAACTGCCACGAGCGTCCCGGGACAAATCATATTTGCAACGCGGGCCGGGCGGGCGAGGATAGGAGCTTATGTGATGTATGCCTGGCGCAGGATTCGGCAGTCGGTGGCCTCATGCAGCGTTTCCAAGAGGCAATTCGAACAGGGCATTGCAAGTATTGCGGTGCTCCCGCCGAGCTATCTTGGGGAGGCTCCTTTTCACCAATTTTTGGCGATCATTTCAATTTGGTATGCAAAACGTGCTTCGACGATTTGACCGGGTTTGTCCGTCTGCCTGAGAATGATGTCCTTGATGTTCCTCCGGGAGACGAGGCGGCGATGCGCAATAAGGTGTCACTACTCCCTAACCTGATGAAGCGGCAGGATGAATATATGAGGCAGCGAGTTTCTGAAAGGAAATCGAAATGATGACGCCTCACATGGTCGGAATCGATTGCTTCCCGCATCTTCGGCCATGGCATCGGTTTGGAGCAGTTGAGCTTTTGGTTTAGACGTCCAATGACACCACGTGAAAAATATGGGGCCGAGTTCTTTTGCCAGCCTTTTAAGTTTAGGAAGGCAGATGGTAGCGAGTTGCAGTGCCACGACATTGGCGTGTGCATTACCCCGAAGCATGATGCCCAGAGCACGTTGGCGTACGCCTGGGAAGTGCTTCGCGAGTTGGCTGAATGGTCCTGTAAGGAATTCAAGGATCGTAAAGGGGTCGGTTCCCACAAATAACACTTGACTAGTGTGCGGGGGTATTTCAGGGTTCGGAATGGCGCGAAAGCTGAGAATAGAGTATCCGGGAGCCTTGTACCATGTCATGAAGCGGGGCGATCACCGGGAAGCAATTT
>JARLJJ010000239.1 GCA_031291275.1 Formivibrio sp. | reverse complement strand
CTGGCCAAGGGCGATTGCATCTTCGCCGCGACCGGCGTCACCGACGGCTCGCTGCTGGCGGGCGTCAAGCGTCACAAATCGGGCATGCTGACCACCGAAAGCGTCGTCATGCGCGCAAGCTCGGGCACCGTGCGCTGGGTCAAGGGCGAACACCGCCGCCCCAAGGGCTGATCACGCCAGATCACGAATGACAAGACACCCGCCGGACTGGTTTCGGCGGGTGTTTTTGTTTGCCTTCGGCGGTCGTTCTTTGTGCCTGCGGCGGGCGCTTCTTGTGCCTCCGGCGGGCAAGGGCCATTGCCCTTGCATCCCGTTATTTTGGCATTGCCATCCTACGCAAACGCATCGCCCGACTGGCCGGAATTGGAGGGAAGCGGACTATCCGGACTAAGCGCTTAGTTTTCATCTTGTTCTTCAAGATCAGCGACGCGCCCGCGAACCCAAGCGCGAAAACGTGCAGCACCAAAAAACATCACAGCCGACGGTACTGTGAGAACGGGGCCAATCACGAGCATGAACATTAGCGGGAATTTGGGTGTGCCCTGCGTAGCGACGGTCCAGACTGTCAGTCCGAGACCCCATGCGATCCACAAAATTCCAAAGCCTTGAGCGCAGTATGACCAGCCTAACCAGCCATCATAAATGTAGGCCAGATTGCGTGGATCAGGCGTCAGCCTGCGCGCGAAACGATCCCACCAGAGATTGCCAATTCTGTGTGGCTCGTTTGCCATAACCACCTCTCGATGCGTATCAAAGCAACTTGTTGCTAGTTTTAGGATAGCTGACAAGTTTATTGATCGGCTGCAATTGGGGCGCAAGTTGCCATTTGTCCCGAATGCGCGTTTGCAAACGCGGTATTCCGCAAGACTCTGGATCGACGCGCAGCCGGCAGGGCGCGTCAGAGGTTGCGTCGGGAGACAGTATTGCCGCTTTGCGCCAGGACGCAAGGCCGGCCTGGCGCGCAAACCAAGCCAGTTAACGGGATGCAAGGGCAATGGCCCTTGCCCGCCGGAGGCAAAACAAAGCCCGCCGGAGGCAAACAAAAACCCCCGCAGGACTGATCCTGCGGGGGTTTTTAGTTATCTGGCAGAGCCGGAAAGCCCTTCCCCGCTGTGGGAAAGGGTATTCAGCCTCAGGCTTCGTCGCCCTTGAGCAGGTAATCTGCTGCATCGGCGTCGAGACCGTGG
>JARLJJ010000238.1 GCA_031291275.1 Formivibrio sp. | reverse complement strand
CGCCAAGCTGACTTTTAATACCGGCGCACCAGAAATCATGGATGTAGTGGCTGGCGCCTGCTGGGTAAAACTCGCCGGTTCAGACGAAGTGAAGCAATACATGGCGGGTGAATCATTCCATGTCCCTGGCAATTCCAGCTTCGAAATCGAAGTGCAAGGCGAACCGTTCCATTACGTTTGCCACTTCGCTTAATACGCTGCAGCGAGCCAGAATGCCAATACTGACTCGCCTGAGGTAACTCGGCACATCGTTACGAGTCTTGTCACCCAGACCCAGGCTCCTGACGCACAGATCAGATTTTCATGCTTAATAAAGGAGGGCTCTCATGCCATCTTTTGACTTCACATCCGAAGCCGACATGGTCGCCATGAAGAACGCGATCGACGTGGCTTCGCGCCAGATCGACAACCGCTACGATTTCAAAGGCACTAGCGCCAAGATCGAACTCAACGAGAAAGACAAGCAACTCACCCTTTGGGGTGATTCTAACTTCCAGCTTGACCAGATCAAGGACATCATTTTTCCTGCATTGGAAAAAAAGGAACCAGAAAGCTCCAAGCGTCTGGATGCGCAGAAGATCGAGAGTGTTTCAGGCAACAAGGTGAAACAGGTCTTCAAAATAAAAAGTGGTATCGAAAGCGAATTGGCAAAGAGGATCGTTAAACAAATCAAGGATGCCAAACTCAAAGTGCAGGCTGCCATTCAAGGCGAAGCAGTACGCGTTACCGGCACCAAGCGCGATGATCTACAGGAATGCATCGCGATGATTCGAAAGTCGATCACAGACTTTCCGATCAAGGCAGATAATTTCCGCGATTAGCCCTTCTCCAGTACCACAAGGCCCGCACAAGCGGGCCTTGTTCATTTGTGTTTAGCATACAGATAAAATCGCTCATTACTTTCGCCAGGGCGACTTCCCACCCACAGTAACGCACGCTGCCTGTCCGCATGCCGTCCCTGCAACAACAGCAATGGACATTGCCCTGCACCCTTAGCGCCATTCCCACGCAAGTCCAGCCGGCTGAAATAGCTCAACCCGCCCAATTGCGCAACGCCACTCTGCGGAGCATCAATACACCCTGGATAATCTCTTGCCGCAAGCTGCAATCCACGCCCCACGTCGCGATAGGTTTTGGCGGCATCCAGCCAAGGTTGCCACAAACTAACCAATACGCCCCAGACCAACGTTAATCCGCAAGCCCAGCTTGTTACAGCGCGCCGCCCCAGTGGACGCTTACCGAGCAAGATTTGCACCCAAGCCACACTGATACCCAAAGCAAAAAATACCCCCAGACCAATAATCGGAGTATGAGTGGGGCTGCGTTGAGACAACTCAGTGAAAACATCTGCTGGCCAGCCCAAATGCAACACCAGCCAAGCTCCCCATAAGAGAATAGCCAATGCACTCAGGGTAATTGCCCCAAACCAATAAAGTGACGACGCGGCACTGTAACGTAAATCATCTACGCCCGCTGCCGCCAGCACCGCCAAGGGAACCAACAGCAGGAGAGCTTGAGAGTCGCTGGGTTCACCCGCGAACAGCAACCAAAGCACGACAAGCGCAGTTTGACTAATCAGTAAAACCCATCGTGACTCTCTAAGATCATGACGGTAAAGCCACAACGACCATGCCGCCAACGGCAAACCCGGAAAAGCGAACCAAACCACAATGGAAGGCAAATAGCCAGGTTGGTGAAACAGCCGCACATATTCAATGCCACCATACAATCCCAATGATTGATAATTCCACCAAAGTGAGAAAGCTGCTGGTGCCTGCTTATAGAGCGAGAGCGGCCAGAGCAATCCTAGCGGTAGTGCAATGGCGAATGCCGCAAGCAAGGCCGCCAGATAGCCACTTTTCCGCCACGCAGAGAAGGGTGCCAGCAGCAAGGCCGCACCTATCGCCAGCGCCGTTTCGCTCCAAGTCGCCCCCAGCAGCAGTACGAGCCAAGAAAGCCCTAACAAGCCACCAGCCTGCAACGGACGGCGCCGAGCAAGTGCGAGTGCATACAACTGCCATGCAAAGGCCGCAAAGACCGCCGCCGCAGGAGAAATGTGATGTCCCCATATCAGCAAGCCGATACTGCCAATCAAGGCCACCACCGCCACCCGACCCTGCCTGGGGCCATGCAATTCGCGCCCGGCAAGCCCAACACCCCACATA
This sequence comes from Formivibrio sp., assembly GCA_031291275.1. Classification (GTDB taxonomy): domain Bacteria; phylum Pseudomonadota; class Gammaproteobacteria; order Burkholderiales; family Chitinibacteraceae; genus Formivibrio. Next base: position 345 of record JARLJJ010000238.1, on the reverse strand, counting down.
GCCAGAGCCATCCATAAACCAGTGCTCAGCCGCGCGGCATCATGCAAAGGCAAACCGAGCCAGGTTAAAGGGTAGCCAAGCAAAGTGGCACACCAATAATAGAGCGGCGCATGTTCCAGATAAGGCGCACCTGCTACCAACGGCACAGTCCAACGGGCTCCATGAAAAAACTGGGCAATGATCGCCATACTCTGGTTTTCGGCGGGCTTCCAAGGATCGTGACCGAGCAAACCGGGCAACAACCAGAAAATACATAACAGAACTAAAAGCCAAGGTTTTTCATTTTGCGGTGAGACCACAGCGGCAGCGCGATCAGAGGGCGGAACATAGGTCAGCATGGATAGG
>JARLJJ010000237.1 GCA_031291275.1 Formivibrio sp. | reverse complement strand
CTACGCTGTGGCGCACGACGCTTTGGCCCCTATTCTTAATTCTAATTGGGGTGTCAATGGTTTGGCTGTGGGAAAGGCGGGGCTGACTTTTTGTTTTGTGGGGGTTGCGAAATATTTCTGGGATGGAACCTTGAAGTTTGATGCTGCGGAAGTGCCACGGGTAAAGCCTTTCGCCCCTCTCAGAGATCCGGCAGCAGCGGAGGTGAAGGTAAAAGCAAAGCGGTGGGGCAAATTTGAGTCGGGGCAAACGTAGTTGGTCAAAACCCCGTATTGCGGGAGGTTCGGACGACTACGGCACGTTCGCTCCTGTTTTCAGGTGCAACCCGTTTCTGAAATAGAGGTATGTTGCTTTGCCCCAATCGCCAGCAGCATTGATGATCTCCCCTCGTTTCAAATGAGCCAGCGCGAGGTTGTGATGAATCCAAGACACTTCCGGGCGCAGTTGGACGGCCCATTGAAGCTCGCGCACGGCTGAGTCGATTTTCTTGCACCGGAGATAGGTTTCACCGAGGTTGGCGTGCGCTTCCATGCAGCTTGGATTGATTTCAATGGCCCGTTTGAATGCCCCTATGGCACCGTCAAGATCACCGGATTTTCTGCGCTCCATTCCAATGATGACGTAAGGTTGGTCATAGTCGGGATCGATGGCCAATGCTCTTTCGGATGCAAGCACCGCATCACCGTAATGATGCTGGTGAAATTGAAATAGACCAATGTTGTACCAGCCAACGGCGAAGTCAGGTTTTAGCTGTACAGCGTGCGAATAGGCCTCAACAGCTTCGGAATATCTGCGCAACCTTCCGCAGTTGTACCCAATGCTTACGAACAACGTCATATCATCCGGGTTCAGTTCCGCGCCGCGTTTGAAGGCCTCAACTGCTTGTCCGTATTGCCGTGAGTTTACGTAATCAACCCCTAGATTGCAGTAGTTTTGCCAATCTCTCGGGTCCAGTTGAATCGCTTTCTGGTAGGCCCTAATTGCTGCCTTCCACTGGCCTAGTTCCCCATACGCGACTCCCAGGTTGTAGAAGGTCTCGGAAAAATTGGGGTTCAAGCGTGCCGCTTCAAGGTACTCCTTTACTGCGTCAGCAAATCTGCGCTGCGAAGCGAGTGCAATCCCCGCTTCGTGGTGTTCCAAAGCAGAGTTTCTCGGCTCAGTCCCTTTAATCACGATGGGGACATTCTATCGCCTAGGGTAGCCCGGTCTCTGCAATTGAACCTCCCCTGAATCGGGAATTTGAGCAACTACGGCTCACCTGCTCGCCCAAGCGGGTCGAAGTTGCATGAAATCCCGTATTGCGGGAGGTTCACATTTGTGGCTAGCTCTCCGAGCGCTTCTGAGCGTGATCGATCACCAAAGTTTCGACTGGCCCCATTTGAGGGACGAGTTATAGGCCGAACTGGTCCTTCACTGCGTCGAGGATCGACGGTAGGTTTTCAAGTTCGGGAGACGAGGCGTCGGGCGGAAGCTGTGGCCGGTCGGCTGCGATGTTGGCAATCATAGGGGCCAAAAGACCCGGTCAGAGACGGTAAACGCAGAAACATATCGATGGGATGGATAATATAAGAGCGATTGCAATCGCTTGAATAGCCTCTGAGCGTTCTATCGTTTGTCGTTTGTAAAGCGTTGCCAAACCTGCCAGAGCCAACATCAGCAGAATAGTGATCTCCACCAAGAAATGCTTAGGTGTAACACCAGTAAACTTGGACCGGCTTTCCAGATGGACTATTTGCACAATGAAGGAGGCCTGCATGCCACTCCATAAAATGACGGCTTCTCGAATATGATTTGCTCTTGCTCTGGAAAACATCGCAAACTTCATAGAATCAAAGGCCCCCACATGCGAAGATGGGGTGATTTTATCACCCGCTGTAAGATTCCTGCTGGCTTGTTGCATCGCGTCGTGATTCGAGGCGCTTATCTACAATGAAGAAAACGCAAACAGCATACTCCCGTAAAGTCGGCATTTTAGGAAACTGGGAGCGGTCTGCCTGTTAATCGGGCTGGGCAATCCCAATGTCCCAAAACACCGTATTTCGGCAGTTGGTGAATTGGGTTCCGGCTGATAGAAAGTGAACGCCGGTGAATTCGGGATTCGTCTAAGTTG
>JARLJJ010000236.1 GCA_031291275.1 Formivibrio sp. | reverse complement strand
GCCCCATTCGAGCCTGGCGGATCAGGCGCCGGATGAGGCATACTTCGCGACGCTGCCTGCGATCAAATCGGCAGCATGATTGCCTCGGACGTTCCACTTAAAAATCTCAGAAAACTGTCCGAAGGAGTGAGGCCACCTCTATTTCGAAGCGGTCGCCTGCATAAATTTCAGAATACCCAGACAGGTTCATAAGGCAGCAACTGTCGGCTACGTGACAGTTTTGTCGCGCTGACAATCGTTGCTTGTCGCGAACAGATGCCTGTTCTCGGGACCCGAACACCTCTCCGAAAACGCCAACTCGCGTGTGCATTTCTCACACACGGGGGATCCTCGTCTCGCTTTTTAAGTGCTGACGATCGCAATCGTATCCTGGCAGCCAAGCCTGCCCCCTCGCGACGATGTTGTTCCGCGAGGCGGCCCTATCGCAGCACGCGAGCTGTCGATCACTCATCCTTGGCAATCTTGAACTGGAAAGCGCTACACCCTTTTCCGTTTCATTCCCCCATTGCTAAGGAGTTCAGATGTTTTATTCCCCTTCCATATCCGCTTTTTTTTACCGCACCTGCTCGCATGTCATGGCGTCAGCGTGCATCCGCTTGTGCTAGACACAGTGCAGCCTCTACCTGTCGAGGGCGAATTGCAAGTCGTCTGCATATGCGCTCCACAGGTCAAAAAGAGGTATTGCCAAGTCATTCCTATCTGATCGCTGACGCGGTTGGCTTTAAATTGCTATCGAAACAGGATCTAACATGAAGAAGTATGCTGGCATTGATATCGGCTTTGGCAATGTGAAGGGCGTTACCCAGGATACCGATGGTCGCCGAACTGCTACCACGTTTCAGTCCTGTGTTGAACCTGTCAGTGCATCACCACTTGCCGGTTTCCAGGGAAATCCCAACGCATTGGTAAGCGAAGTGTATCCCGTCGTCCAAGGAGTCCGGTATCGCGTTGCTACGGAGCAGGTGGTTGCGCCGAAAATAGGCCGCCCGCAGCCAGTCGATGATTTTCAGCAGTCGGCGGCTCACACGGCGTTGATCGCAGCTGCGATGCATTCTCTTGACGCTCCGCTGGTCGATGTTCTGGCGTTGGGCACACCGGTGCACACGTTTGCACATCACCGCGGCGAGCTTGAGCGACGCTTCACGGGCAAGCACGACCATGGCTTGGGACCAGTCAGCGTCCGCCAGGTGCTGGTTTTGCCGCAGCCATTCGGGAGCCTCTTGCTTGCCCAGCATTCGGGTCAGATTTCCCCCGATCCGACCGTCGCCAACGTGGTGATCGATCCGGGGTATTTTTCAACTGACTCCCTCGTCGCAACGGGCCTTGATATAGATATCAAGCGAAGCCACGGCGTACCCGTGGGGGCACATGCAGTGTACGCACAGATTGCCGAGATATTGCAGCAGGAATTTGGCGCGCGCATATCGCGCCTTGATCGAATTGAGCACGCGCTCCGCAGCGGCAAACCACTTACTGTTCTCGACCGGACCGTTGATCTCCAGCGGTACTTGCTGCAAGTCCAGCCTCTAATTCAGGACACGGTCAACTCGCTCAAAGCAAGATTGGGATCCCATGAAGACGCCCGGATCATTGTAACGGGCGGTGGTGCCGCCCTCTTCTTCAAAGCAATCAAGTCCGCATTTCCGCGTAACCAGGTTATCCAAATGGTTGATCCGCTCCGCGGAAATGCAGAAGGCTTCCTGATTGCCGCGCGAGCCGCATCCCAGCGCTACTGGCGTGCGCAATAAATTATCCGGAACTGATTGGCCTATCCAGGAGCTCTCTCAATGGACACTCGACACAAGAAACCTGCAGCCAACACACAGAAAACCGATCGCAATACTATTGAAATGACCATCACGATCGGTGTTCACGGCAACCCACGCCTGCATGCAGCTGTCAATGCGGCCGGCCCTGGAAAAGACGCGGCTGCGCTCGTCAAACAGCTTGCAGAAGAGGCGTTAATCCTGCGCGAAGCGCGGGCTGCGCGCCTTTCTTTGGCTCCACCGGGTAACCACTCAACTGCTCAACAGCCTCTAGACCGAGAGTCACACTCGAAACATGGAATTGCCCGGGGTGCTCTCGACGATCAAACCTTGAGCGCTGCGCTTGATCAGTTCAGTAACATCGCAGATTGAAAGTGCGTCTGCCAGGTATTGTCAACTTGCGGTCTGTTCGGCGTGGATGTGGCGATAATGTCGGCTGTTTAACCTTGATTTTTTGTGTCTTCGCATCTAGTCGCTAAAGAAACAGATTTACTGGCGACACTGTCGCAGAGCTCTGGATTTTCTATCTGCCCTTCCGGATCGAGTCTAATAACAGTTCATGACAGCGTTCGCCCGCGAAGCAGTGTTCTCACGAGACGATGCCATCGGGCATCTTATTTGAATAATCTTTTTCAACCATCTCCACGCTTAGCTGCGAAAAGCTCAACGCCCGGTTCGTTCGTTACTCCGAGCGAAATTAGATAACCGTTTAATTTGGTTTTGATGCTCGCGCCAAAAATTCAGCACGACAACAATAGCGGTGACAATGAGAATGCATGAACCCGCGGCGGGAACCAGCCATAGATAATTCATGTGCCTTCCAATACGTTAGCTGTAATGCTGTTCAAGAGGTACAAGCCAAGCTATTCACCGCAGTGTAGTAATGGACCGCAGAACATTACTACCGTGATTTGTGATCTCAAAACGGGTTTGTCCGCATGGAAGTGTTTCGATGGCTATAAGTTGCTGCGCCTGTAGTGCCTCCAGGTCAGCGCGATCAGGTTGAAAATGATGCGAGACTTGCTTTAGTACCATTAACGCTGCGGCTTCGTGTAGGCTTAGCATACTCACTGCGCATTTAGTTTGACGGCATCAAATCAGCTTGGATTTAGAGCTAGTATTTTTTAAATTTTTCAATACCACACAATTACTTTATCAGACCATTCGAAAACTGTCCAATCTATGCAAGCGAAATTATGCAAAAAAAAACGAATGGCTGCAATGCGATTTGCATTGGTTTTTTCCTGCCGCTCGCCGTCGCCGTTACAACTGGTTCTTAAATTTCGTTGCTTAATGGAGTCGGATTTTTATCACATACAGTTCAGTAGAACTCGCCGTGATGACACCGCGTGTTTTGATCCGCAACGTCCGGGTGGTTGCGATCGCCCCGCTCTTTAGTTATGTTGTAGGGGTATTGTTAACTTGTTGGCCGGGGCGCGGCGGAACGTGCGGTACTTAAGGACAACTAGATTAATCAGCAAGGCGCTTCAACATCGGCGCGCACGTCACACTTTCCCACGCCTCGTAGGCCTGGCTGCGTAGCGCCCGCTTTTGCTTTGCGTGGGTGTGGTAGCGGCAGTGCATGAAGAGATTGGCTACCTGATCGTGGACCGAAGTGAAACGTTGCAGTTGATGCGCCGATTTGAAACGACGCATCACCTTCTCGCGAACCCGTGTCGGCTGGTGCGAGTTTTTCCGCCCGGTTATTCAGCCCCTTAT
>JARLJJ010000235.1 GCA_031291275.1 Formivibrio sp. | reverse complement strand
CAGCACGCCGCCAGGCTCGACATGCAGGGCGTGACGAGGTGCATACTGCACGGCTACCGGCTCGTTGATGGGTTCACGATGGTCCATGAAGGTTCCCGTTTCGTGAACTTTCTGATGCAGGCTTCCGCCAAAGGCTATATTTAACTCTTGAAAGCCCCGACAGATGCCCAGGACAGGCACGCCAGCCGCCACCGCCGCACGAATCAGCGGTAAGGTAGTATGGTCGCGTTCAGGATCATGCTCGGTACCCGGCGCACTGCCAGGACCACCGTAGTGACGGGGCTCGATATTCGAGGGGGAACCGGTGAAGAGCACGCCGTCCAGACCGTCAATTATATCGATCGGGTCAAGCACATCTGCCATGGACGGCAGGATCAATGGCAAACCCTTCGCGGCGATGGCCACGGCGCGCACGTACTTGTCGCCAATGATGTGATTGGCATGCAAACCGACCTGCTTGGTGCAGGCGGTTACGCCGATTAACGGCAGGCGTGACATGGTATCCCCCGGTATTATTAGTGTTTTGGGTTCCAAACGAGCTTAGCCCTGTTCATTTTTTTTCACAATACCTGCGTAAAAAATAGAACACAGCCTTCTCAAACCCGTAGTGGACGTGAAGCGTAACAGTACAAAAATGCCCTAAAAAGCGGCAAATCCGCCATTGCGGCGCCCTTTCAGGGCAAAGCCGGCCTCGCTTGACTTCAGCAATGCTTTCGGATTGACTGAATCAGCAAAAGCCCAATGATTGAAATTTTTAACAACAAAGGTGTTGCATCATGTCGGTACCCCCGCGTGCCGTTCAGCTTAACGAAGCGAACGCATTCCTTAAGGAACATCCTGAGGTTCTGTACGTCGACCTTCTGATTGCAGATATGAACGGTGTCGTTCGTGGCAAACGAATCGAACGCACCAGCCTCCATAAGGTTTACGAGAAAGGCATCAACCTGCCTGCCTCCCTCTTTGCTCTGGATATCAACGGCTCCACGGTCGAAAGCACGGGCCTGGGCCTGGACATCGGCGACGCTGACCGAATCTGTTATCCCATCCCCGGCACCCTGTGCAACGAGCCTT
>JARLJJ010000234.1 GCA_031291275.1 Formivibrio sp. | reverse complement strand
GTGTGGTTCTCCCCAATATGACACATGGTAGTACAGGGCCGACCCTCCAGATCTTGCCTGTTCTCTCTCATCTGGAAGCTCCCGAATATAGCCATAATTGTCGTCAGTCCAGCCGAGTGTCACATCATCAGGGACTTTCATACCCGCGCGATACAACCCCAGGGATTCCTTATAAAGCCATAGGACCTGTGGAATGTTGTTGAGGTTTGGATCCACTCGCTTCGCCAAGAGTCCCTGTTGCTCGGCAATGACGTCCTCTACCAACCTGGCCTTCACCTCCAGTGACCCCGATGCTTCCAGACCGCTATCGTGGACACCGCGCATTCCCATCGTGTAGAAGTTTTCAAACTTGCCATTGACCTCTAGCCGTTTGTCCCAATACCGATTAATCGCGTCAGCGTTCAGTTGGTAATTCCACGGACCATTGCGATTCTCACTCCACTCACCCACGTTGTTCCGCAGCAGCGCCTCGGAATGGGACGAACCCATGACGATGCCCCAACTATCGGCCAAAATCGCGTTTTCCGGAACCGCGTTGAAAGGAAGGGTCCCAGGGTGCATTGCTGGCCAAAGGGTATTCGCGCGCAGTCGCAGCAATAACTCAAAGATGTGGGCGTACGTGTTGGGACCTATGTTGCGCAACTGCGGGTCCATTTTTCCTGCGGCCCACGGCCGAAGGCCCCAATCTTCGTCGTTTAGGAAAATACCCCGGTACTTCACCGAAGGCGAGTCTTGTACATAGATGCCGGAATTCACTGCCAGAAATACGTGATGACGGGTCTGGACATCAGCCCACCAGTGCCACGGGGACACTCCCATCCTTCGCGATACTTCAAAGACAGCATAGGCCGTTCCACGGCGATCGCTGCCGGCAATCACAAGCGCACTCTCGACGTTTGGGAATGGGTGTTGAACAACCGCAGTAATTGCACTTTCCCATTTGCCATCGATCGCAGTCGTATTGAGGTGCCCCTCCTTGCGCAACCTGTCAAGCAGCGGCGAATGACCAATGGTCCCAATAATTACTAAGTTTCTTTCGCGCAGTGCAGTTGTAGCTTCCAGAATCTTTGGTCGCTTACCAGTCACTGCCAATACGTCGCCCGCAAATGCATTTCCCACCAAGTGGACAGTCGAAGAGTCCTCTGGAGATACGTATATGGGAGCAACCCGACCATTGGCGCATAACAAGAACTGTCCGGGGGTACGGATTCCACCTGTAGCAATAGAGACGGGCCCATGACTTTCAAATTCTGCGCCCACTGCTTGATCGGCCGCAAAACAAAGAGAAATGCTTGACAGCGCTGGCGCAACCACTGCGATCACAAACGCAAAGGTTATATTGTTCGCAAAGAATCGCCGAACTCTTCTGAATGGCACTCTAGTCCCCGTAATCCTATTTTGAGAATGATCCGCTAGCCGCGAAAGACCACAGATAACCTAGGAACTCCGTCCGGATATTCAACGAGTAGACCCGAGCCACTTCGGCAGGCCGCATTGTTCTTGGAATGTTCAGGAGGAGCGCCCGGCAATCGTTCTCCATGAGCATTGCATCACAATAGGGCAATAAGCGGCGGTCTCCACGACAGTTGTCATGCCTTCATTCGGTGGTTCTATTGACAACCGGATGCCTGCAAAGGCGCACGCATCCGGTTGTCATTTCTTTAGAACGTGATGCGGCCGCTGAAGCGGACCTGACGGTTGTCAGCTGAAGTGCCGGCTGTTCCTGTGATGACTCCGAGCGTGCCCGGCGTGTTGACGCTTAAGCCGCTTGGAGTGCCAAAATGCGGAGTATTAGTCAAATTGAAGGCTTCAGCCTGCAGTTGAAGTCCGTAGTGATCGTGGAAAGTGAAGCTGCGCTTGAGGCCCGAGTCCAATTCGAACACGCCTGGGCCACGCACGGAATTGCGGCCTGAATTGCCGAGCCGGGTTGCGGGAGGGATCGCATAATTCGACGGATCGAAATAAACGATCGCTCCATTGACAAAGTGATGGGAGCCAGAGATTGCAGTGTGCGGATTTACGATGTCCGCCACCTGCGTATTACCTGGCGCGTTTATCGCACTGGAACTCGCACCTACTGTAAAGGGAGTTCCACTGTAATAACTCAATATGTTCTGCAGTTGCCAGCCTCCGAGCAACCCGCCTGCGAAACCATTACGCAGATAGCTTCCGTTCTTTCCAAAAGGTGATGGAGCGACGGACCACCATTCGATGTTGTGTTTGCGGTCGTAACCGGCGAGAGCATAGTTGAGCCTCCAGAATGCCGGATAGCCGAACTGCAGCGCGGTACCCTGCCCATTGTCGACGTAGTCCTGCGCCTTCGAAAAAGTGTAGACAAGACCGGTCGATACATGCTCCGGTGAACTCCGGCGAGTGAGTTGGGCCTGCAGGCCGTTGTACTCCGAACCTCGGAACGGAGCTTGCAGATTTTGATCTGCATTACTTGTGTTCGCGCCATAGGTTGTATTCAGCAGACGCCCGGCATTACCGCCGCCTATCGGAGCCGCGTTGATATTGAGGTTGACAATCTGCCTGACGGCATGGGTTCCGAC
>JARLJJ010000233.1 GCA_031291275.1 Formivibrio sp. | reverse complement strand
GCCTTCAGCTATCTCTACCCCTTCATCCATCCAAGCCCTCCGTGGCCACATGGCGACCACATGCCGAGCTTGAACCCGAAACAAACCCAAAACAAGGCGGCCAGAAAATGACGCTTACGCTGCTAGAATGCCTGTTCCAGTAGCTATCAACCAGTCATGACGAAAATCGCAGGTTCGGCTGTGGGCTTTGCGACTGCGGGAGGAAGGCGGTGTACAAAATTGTGCAATCCAGCGACCGAAAATTTGATTGTCGTTGTTTGATCGGCCCACTGCGAGAACTACGGAATTCCCCAAGCAAATACGACCACGCTCAAAACCAGCCAGGGAAGCCACGCTTTGAAGGTCATGGAGGCGTTGTGATCGAAGCGCTGCCGCACTTGTCCGGTAATGTCTTCGCCCCTGGCATTGAGCACGCGTTTCGGCTTCCAGAAGCACAAGAAGATAACCAGCATCACGATTGTCGCGATGGCCGCTGTAATGTCCACCAGCCCAGGACCACTGTAGGTTCCCATTAGGTATTGCGTCAGCGAGAAAGTCAAACCCGCTACCAGAATTGCCGGCCAAACCTCCAGCATGGCCCGAAATTCCGCGTAGACCCAGAGCAGCCAAAACGGAACCAGGATGCAAAACGGAGTGAGGATGATGGCGACGATTTTCGAAAGCACCAGAATATCCAGCCCTGTGATAGCGTGCAGCACCAAAATTGGGATTCCCAGCGCACCGAAGGCCACTGGAGCGGTGTCGGCAATCAGAGCCAAACCGGCAGCCTCTATGGGCCGGAAACCGAGGCTGATCAGGATGGCGCCGCATACGGCCACCGGCGTTCCAAATACGGCAGTGCCCTCAAATAATGCGCCCAGGGCAAATGCAATTAGTAGCAACTGCAACCGGCTGTCGTCGGTAATGTTGGTAAGGCTCTGCTGAAGCGACTTGAACCGGCCAGTCACGACCGTGAGTTGATAAAGAAAGATCACTGGCAAAATGATCCAGCAGATGGGAAAGACCCCGTAACCGGCATTGTATACGGTCGAAGTGAAGGCTAGGCGAATGGGCATATGGAAGGCTGTAATAGCGACTAGAACCGCCGTAATCAAGCCCGCGATGGCTGCAACGTGCGCCTTGAGTCGCAGGACGGCCATTGCAACCAATAACACGATTACTGGCAACGCTGCAAAGATGGTCGACAACCACCAGCGGCCCATTGGGTCGTAGCTCTGTGCCCAGGTTCCGTAGGTTGGATGGGTCTTGAAGATATAGATTGCGGCAGCAACAACGAGAACCAGCACGGCAATAAAAACAACCGAAGAAACCGGCGTGAATTTTGCTCTAGGTTCTGAAGTTTTGGTGCTGTTCAAAGAACGATTCGGTCTCATGGAACCTCATGACTCGCCCCGATTCTTTATCCAGCGAAAGCCAGAAATTCTCTGTGTCCGCGCCGCGCCGAATATCCATGGCCACAGCCGCGACTCCAGAAACAGCACGGGCAAGAAACGCACCGCGGTTGCGGTTGGTTTCTCGCCCGGAAAGTTTTAGCGAAATGTTTTGTGTTGGATGGCTTTTCTTTACGGCGCCGCTGTTCGGAAAGCGGTACGTCATCCCATTAAGTTTTCAAGATCCAGCTTTTCTGCGGCAGTCATCGGCGTGGCTTCGCACACGTGTCGGATGTTCGCCTTTAATTGCTCCACCGAGGCCACGCCAATCACAGCCACAGAAACGGGAAGATTGAGCGTATAACGAATCAACACGGCAGGATCCAACTGGTTGTCGGTCTGGTCATGATAGGTAGCCAGCATCTTGTTCTTCGGATTCCCGGTCACGAGGCAACCATTGCCGCCTCCCATGACTTTCATTGCGATGACGCCCATCTTCTTTTGGTTTGCCACCGGCAACAGCTTATTTCGAAACGGAATTCGGTGAGAAGCGGGATTCAACGCGGTAAGAAGAGTATCAAACTCGTATCGCTCAATGGCAGACCGAAGCGGCGGGGCACTATCGTGGCCCGTTAGCCCGATGAAGCGGGTAACTTTTTGGTCTCGCAGATTGCGCAGCGCCGTCAGCACGCCCGTCGGCTTTTCCCAAGCGTCGAGATCTTCGTTAAACGCAACGCTGTGGATTTGGATCAAGTCCAGGTGATCGGTCTGCAACCGCTTCATACTGTCCTCGATGCCCTGCATGGCGCCG
>JARLJJ010000028.1 GCA_031291275.1 Formivibrio sp. | reverse complement strand
TGCTGACGCGGAGCGGAGCGGGCAGAGCGTCATGTCAGGGCCGTGCCTTGGGTGGGCTTGCGCACGTTGGTCGGCAGGCTCGGCGCGCTCGGAGAGGCTTGCCCTACCCGAAAACAACCGCCGCGCGGTTGAACCAAGAAGGATTTTGCCTCACCCCCCAGCCCGTTTCGGGGACGTAATCGATGGTGGACACTCTTGGCATGAATTCGGTAGATTGGGAGACTGTCGATGCACATTCACTGGATAGCCAATACCATTGTGCCGCCGCCCATCTCACTCAGCGGTGGTGACCGGATCATGGTGGAGTGTATCCGGCGCTGGAGCCAGGACCATAAAATCACCGTTTATGGGAATGAAGGGGCCAAGCAATTGTGCGACTGGTTTGAGCTGCAAGGCATCGAGCATGTCACCTGGCCGGCGGACCATTTCAAGAAGTATGGCCGGCTTTTCTGGTGGTTTATGCAAATGGTCAAAGGGTTGCGGGCTGCCAAGAGCATCGAATTTGCGCCGAACGAGAAGCATTTGATCATGGCCACCTCGGAGTTTCATCCGAGTTGCCTGCCGGCCATGCGGTTAAAAAAGCGCTATCCGAATGCCCCGCTCGTGGTGGGCCTGTATTTCTTTGCTCCCAAATGGTTTTCGGGCCAACCCGGCCCCGGTTTGATGTTCACCGCTTATCGGCCGGTGCAGCAACAAATTTACCGGCGCACCTTGCGCGAAGCGGAAATGATCCTGACGACCGTGGTTTCGGATCGCGACCTGATGATCTCCGACGGCCGTTCGCCGGAGTCGGTGTTTGCCGTGCTGGGCGGCGTGGATTTGACGATTCCCCGCAGCGTGCCGGAGCCCAAAGAAAAGGCTTTTGATGCGGTATTTATCAGCCGATTGCATCCGCAAAAGGGGCCGTTGGAACTCTTGGATGTGTGGAAGATTCTCACCCAAAAAAGACCCTCGGCGCGGCTGGCCATGATCGGGTCCGGTCCTTTGGATGCGCAATGCAAAGCCAAGGCGGAAAAGCTGGGAATTGCCAGGAACGTCGAATTTTTCGGGTTTAAGGACGGGATGGAGAAATACAAGATCATCAAGTCGGCACGGGTCGTGGTGTATCCGGCGGTGTTCGAAGTGGGCGGCATGGCATCCGCGGAAGCGTTGTGTTGCGGGCTCCCCGGGGTGTCTTTTGATCTCCCACCCCTGCGGGTTTATTATCCGCGAGGCTGGCTCAAGGCGCCCCCCGGGGATTTTGCGGGCCTGTCGGACTGTGTTTACCGGTTGCTGACCGACGAAAAGCTCTATGCTGAAACCAGCAAAGAGGCCTACGCGGCTGGCCTGGAGTGGGACTGGAATGCCCGGGCCAAGGCGATGTGGGATGCGATTGAAACTGCTATTGACCCGTCTGCTAAGCCATTTTTTAATCCGGTCAGGAGGTGAAGCATGTTAATTAAATTTCTTCGCGCGACAAAGAGAAACTGGGACTCGCTGGTTAGCTTTCTCCGCTTGTTAGTGCCGCGGTGCTTGGGGTTGCGGACCGGGAACGGGGTCAGAGTAGGCCGTGGTCTGAACTGGCCGCTTGGAAACGTTCGCAATATCCAACTTGATGAAAATGTCGTTCTCGGAAAGCACGGGTGGTTCTATTTACCATTGCAAAACCGCACGGCCCGCATCCACATCGGTGCCGGCACAGCCATCAGCGATTATTTTACAATTTCGGCCAACGAATCCATTCATATTGGAAAAAACTGCCTAATTTCATTCCGTGTTTCAATCCTTGATCACGATCATGTTACCGGTTTGGAGATCAACCCCGTAACGAGCGGCATTGCCAAGGGCGAGCCGATCGAAATCGGTGAGAATACTTTCATTGGCACCGGCGTGGTAATCATGCGCGGTGTAAAGATTGGAAGAAACTGTGTGATCAATGCCAACTCGGTGGTCATGCGTTCGTTTGAGGACAATTGCATTATCAATGGATCCCCGGCAAAAGTCGTCATGATGGTTGGCCCGGCTGTGAAATGAATGCCAAGGAAATTGCCGCGCTGCTGGGGAACGAATCCGGTTGGCGTAGTTTGCGAGGAGCACACAAGGCGCTACGTGGTGGAATGAGCCGCCCCGATGGTCTGGCGCTGGCCCGATTTTTGGCTGGCGAAGGAGTTCAGCACCGCGTGGACTTTTGTGCGCGATCGGTTCGCTTATCGATTGCGAGCGACGCTTCGTTGGACAATTTGGTTGAGCCGCTGGCCCTGCGCCTGCTGGACCGGGGGATGTTTGGCGTGCAATACCACTCTCCGTTTGGCCAGTTGGCCCTCGAAGTCCGTAATCAGGACAGCGGTTTTTTTCAGCACCGGCCGGAAGTCGCTCTCCTAGCTCCATTTGCAGGAATCTGGCAAAAGATTTTTGACGGCCACCCGGATGCCATGGCAAAGACCTGCGACGAGGCTTGGTCGCATGTCCTGGCACTGCGCCAGAACTTCAATGGCCTCATTCTGCTGCAAAACATTTTTTTGACGGAGAATCGGCCCAACGGGATTTTGGAATCGCGGGGCCATTGGGGCCGGGCGGATTTTGCCCGGGCCGTGAATCTGGAATTGTCAAAGCGATGCCGGGAAACCGGTGAAGCGTTCATCTTGGATGCGGAGTGGCTGGCCGGGCAATGCGGGGCGGCGTGGCCGGGCTTGCACAAACAGCAGTTCATGGGGAGCCGTCCCTTGGCCGATGAGCTCGCCAATCAGGTGGCGGCCGAAATCGCCGCCTTTTGTGCCGCGCGGAAGGGCTTTGTGCGGAAGTGTCTCGCTGTCGATTTTGACAACACCTTGTGGGGGGGCGTGGTGGGCGAGGATGGCGTTGCCGGAGTGCAGTTGGCAGGCGGTTTTCCGGGCAATCTTTACATTGAATTGCAAAAGGAGATCCGGGCCTTGAAGGAACGCGGCGTGACCCTGGTGGCCCTCAGCAAGAACAACGAGGCGGATGCATGGGAAGTTTTCAAACAGCGACCGGAAATGGTTTTGCAGCAGACCGATTTCAGCGCACGCCGCATCAACTGGCAGGACAAAGCGGCGAACCTCCGCGAACTGGCGGCGGAACTCAACCTGGGACTGGACGCTTTTGTCATGCTGGATGACAACCCGGTGGAACGCGATTTGGTTTCCGAAGTGCTGCCGGAAGTGGAGGTGTGCCCAGTCGGCGATCCCTTGGAAATGCTGAGGTGGCTGACGAAATGCCGGGTGTTCGACACCCTGGCCTTTACACGCGAAGACGCATTGCGCACAAAGTCCTATGCCGCCAGCGAGGCCCGCACCAAACTAGCAGCGCAGACCGTGAATTTGGAAGAGTACTTGCACAGCCTCGGCACGCAGGTGGAGGTCGGGTGCAATAGTGTAACCCAAGTGGCCCGCGTGGCCCAGCTCACGCAGAAAACCAACCAATTTAATCTGACCACGCGGCGCTACACCGAGTCCGAAATCCAAAAAATGCTCCAGGACCCCGGCTGGCGCGTCTTTTGGTGTTCCTGTCGTGACCGCTTTGCCGACGAAGGAGTCATCGGCGCTGCGCTGGTGAAAATTAGCGGCGCCGATTATTGCCTGGACACCTTTCTGATGAGCTGCCGGGTGCTCGGTCGCGGTGTGGAAAAAGCCTTTATCGGAAGCATCTGCGAAAATGCCAAGGCCGCGGGGGCCAAAACCATCCGAGGAGAGTTTATTTCCAGCGCGAAAAACGCGCAGACAGAAAAATTCTACGAGTCATGCGGCTTTGTGGCCGATGGCGCAACCGCCGAAGGAACCGCTTGGCTCCTGGCGTTGCCGGCACCCGAAAACTTAATTCCAAAATGGATCACGCTCCGTAGCGCTAGACCTGAACCCTTAAAAACATGACTGTCGACGAATTGCTTCAACCGATCCTCAAGACTATCGTTCCGTTGAAGATGGATGATTCCCGAAAGACAATCCAAACGTGGGATTCGCTGGCGCAGATCAACATGGTTCAAGCTATCGAGGATACTGTAGGGGAGGAGCTGTCCACAGCTGAGGTGTTGAGCCTCAAGACTGTGGCGAAGGTGATCGAGGTCTGCCGCGCGCACGGCGTTGAATTGACGGTGAGCCCCGATTGATTTTTTGCGGCCGACGGCCTGAAGCTTCCTGGCGGCTCTGGATTAATGAAAAAAATTGTCATGTTGGTTGGTATTGGGAACAACGACCGAGGGTCCGCCCGACTAGCATCAGAATTTGCACAGACTGTTTTGGTACAAGATGGCCCAATCAATCATCATGAGGTTTGGGAGAATGGCGTGCGCACGTTCAACGGGCCGGAAATTCCGGGGCGAGAATCACGACTCCTAGAAGGGCTGACTTTCGGAATGTTCGGAATTGCCCGCAATATTTCATGGTATCATCAGTTTGCGCATGGGGAGCGATGCGATCTTGTAATCACCTCTGCTTATGTGCAGACCGTCGCTGGCCTGTGGCTGCGCGCCACTGGCAAGACTCGAAAAGTGGTTTGTATTGTGTCGGATTACTTACCACCAACAGGAAAATTTTCCGTGAGAATTCACCGACGCATCACTGGATTCTTGACGCGTCTTGTCGCGCGATTTTCTGACGAGGTCTGGGCAGTATCCCCACGCATTCCTACTGTCAAAGTGAACCCGCAGAATTTTGTTTTGCCGTTGCTGATCGACGACAATCAAACGACGGCCGATATGCGCGATGAAATTGGCTATATCGGGTTTCCGACACCAGATCATGCCATCGATGTATTGTTTGAGATTTGCCGAAAGCACGGGTTCAAGCTCAATGTTTTTGGCGACTCGCCATATTTGCAATCGATCAAGCATCTCGCTCCAAGAAACGCCATATTCCACGGCATCACGAATGACAACATCAAGATCGGCCAAGTGCTATCCCGGTGTTTCTGTGGGTATGCGGTGTATCGGAATACCGGCCCGCTAAATTATAGCTATTTTGGCGTTCCCTCCAAGTGCTTGCAATTATTTGCCAGCAATGTGCCGGTTGTGACTACCAATACCGCGCACTTCACCCAGAGCATTGCCTCTTCAGGAGCGGGCTGTGTAGTTGAACCGGTGCGCGAACAAATTGAAAGCGCCATATTGGATATTCGGGCACACTTCCCAGTCTATTATGCGGCCATCAACCGGTTCCGAGAAAAGTGGAACACCGACGTAAGACAATTTCACAGGGAGCGTATCGGAGCCTTGTTGGAGACATCGGTTTCGCTGTCCGCAGTTCAAATCACCGGAAACGACCTATAGCATTTCATCCGAGACAACACTACCTCAGGCTCTGCGGCGGTTTTAATACCGAGACGAGGTTCTTTTCGCCGCGCCGCGTTTTGTAGGTCCACACGCCCCAGGCGTTGCCGAGGACGCTGGCGGGACTGGCCAGGGGGTGCCACAGCCAGCGCGGGTCGCGGTCGCGGACGATTCCGCGCAACGCATGCCAGAGCGGG
>JARLJJ010000232.1 GCA_031291275.1 Formivibrio sp. | reverse complement strand
GGTCGTACCATCGGCGCATGGGACAGTTAGAAAGCATTTCGAGCAGGCCCAGCAAGCATATGGCGAGCAGCTCTGGCAATATCATTTGGTCACTCAGAATTGCCAGAAGTTCGTGCTCTGGTTCCTTGGTGGTGATGTTACCCCGGAGGTCCGTCAGTTCGTCGAGCAGGATATTGAGGCGACTCTGAAGGATATGGGTTTGCTCCAGCGGATCGCGACTGGAATTACCGACGTCGCTGCGACCGCCGATGTGGCACTCCAGGGTGCGGGCCATCATGTAATCATGTAGTTTTCTTCCTGTTGACATGCTTTGGCATCGAAATTCCGGTCGGGTCCGGACCCGAGCCAAAATACGCCTCCAAATTAAATGTCAATTAATATTTGTTAAACACATATTTTTTATGAGGGTAGTATAATGAGTCAAATCTGCACTATCTGTCGTATCGATAAGCCCGAAGAGGATTTTTACCGTGTTGATGCGGTCAAGATCTTCCGTCGTTGCAAAGCCTGCATTTCCGCGGCAAAACCTAAAAAACCCAGACTGACGGGTTGGCAAATGCTTCCAAAAGAGACCCAAGATGAGATCCGTGTGGCACTTCAGAATCGCAATATGAAGATTAAACAGATCGCAGAGAAGTTTGGGCTGAATTATGCGAATTTCACGTACTGGATCCGAAATAAACACATTTGAGGAAAACCTCCATTTATTTAATTTAAAGATATTTTTTGTTGCATGTATATATGGACATCGACGAGCAAATCCGATTACAGGAGCAAATCCTTAGAAACCTCAAGCGCCAGAAGGCCGAGCAACAGGCCGCATATGAAGCGAGAATGGCCCCAATTCGGGCAGCGCGTGAGGCCAAAGCGGCCGAACGTCGGTCAGCACGTGAGGCTGAACAAGCAGAGAAGGCTGCACAAAAAGAGGCTAGACGCGTCGCACGAAAAGCTGAAAAAGCTGAAAAGGCAAAGGCCGAACTGGCAAAGATCGAACAGAAGGACGAATTGCAAGAGAAGCTCGAGGCGTGGGTGGATGATGCCACGGAGACCTTGAAGCAGCAATTCCCTCAACGAAATAAGACTTTGAATTTTACGTATACCCTCGAGATCACAACGGAGAAATCCGATGAGGATGGAGATCTCGTGCGCCGCGTATCCGACACGACATGGACGGAGAAGCGTATGGGGGTCACTAACGTGGTAAACACGATCCGTAACAAAATAACAGATATCCTTCGACTGCCATACATCGTCGACATTCGTCTCAAGAATCTCCGAGTGATGGACGTGCAATTCCGAGAGCTCAACGTATTGCTCGTGAAGATGTATGCCGCATCGCCCTTGGTCATCATCGACGATATGAATCTCAATTCGAACCTGAAGCCGATTGGTGCGTGCGTACCGCTGACTCTTTACTCGTTGTATGCCAAGCTGCCGGAGCACGGTACCACGAATACTCGCTTAAAAATTGATCAGCTCGATATTCTGTGCGACCTTAATCCCCTGATCGATGATGAAGAGATATACGAGCACGAGAAGGAATACATGACGGCGGGCTATACTTGCCTTGATGTACAGACATTCTGCGAGCGCCGACGAATCACCATGTATGCGATGGATCACCGAGGAAATGTTATCGCGAAGAATAATGTCGATTGCAACAAGCATCTTCCGGCACTGTGCTTCCTCGTGGCGAACGATCATATGTACCTTGTGGATGACCCCGAAAAGCGAGCCAGCATTTTTCGAGCAGAGGCCGCGACCACAACAAAATATAAGCTCCCCAAATCGATCAAGACCAAGGAACAGAAAGAGCTGGGCACGGTGCTCTATGACCCGAATGATTGCGAGGGACGTGCTAACCGAGTGCATACCCAAGTGGGATCGGTCAATGCGCTCTTCATGGCGAAACTACGTGAGGGTGTCGTGTGCAACAAGAAGCTCTTCCGTAACGAAAAGGGCGCGACTTCCTTTGTGGACGAGCACGGTAACTTCCATGTCGAATGCCCGGACTATAACGACGTTTGCAAGATTGAGCGTGCCCTTACTCGCAGATACAACTCCTTTGCCCCGCGTCAGTTCAGCAGCATGACGAAATTGGCATGGTCATTTTTCAATTATCTGTGCGACACGGACAAGGGGACAGGCTTCACCACGGGCCGCTCATATACGAACGCACAGGTGACCGATATTTTCCAGACCTGGTTCCGCACGCCCGCCAGGAAGGGATGGTTTGCAGAGCCCGGCCAAGGCAAGCTCTCCGGTGCAGATCTGAACAAGCATTACACGGCGTGTCTGGGGCGAGCCAGCATGGGATGGTCCGTGTTCTCTGTGATGGATGATGTGCATTCGTATCAAGGAGAGGCTATCACTAAGGGCTTCTACTATGTGCAAACTACCGACAACGAGCTATTCTCGGGAAACGACTGGTACTCCGAGGAGCGCGTGCAGTTTGGTCTCGACGAGTTCGTCATCAGCGAGGCCAACATCAAATATGTATTGCGCCCAAGCGTTACCCTGCCAAACACGTTTTTCCAGCAGTACATCAACGAGATTTATGCTCTAGTTGGTGTACACGGAAAGGAGGCAATGAACGGTATCATCGGTTATTTGGGTCGCTGGAAGAAGACAACGCGTGAGAACTTTTACACTACGTCATGGGACACGGCCTTGAGTGAGCTGCGAAATCCCAATGTCACGGTGGAGCTAATCTATCGCAAATCTACGGAAGCGCGATATACCGACCTGAAAGACCTGGTGGCCGCGATTGATGAGCGCGATGATTTGCAGCACGAATTGGCCCGCGAGGATCTCATTGCGCTCGAACTGCAATATACCAACACGGCCGTCTTCGAGAGCAACTATCTGCCGGTCCATAAAAAGATTTATGACCTTTCGGCGATTGCGATGTACAAGCTTCGTAAACGAATGGGCGGCAAGCTCGTATATCAAAATTGCGATACATTGGTCGTTGAGGATGGAGCGGCAATTGAATATGGCACCGAGTTTGGAGACGCGCGCATGGTCCAAGTTGATGGGCTTCGCGGTGAATACCACTCGAGCAAGCTG
>JARLJJ010000231.1 GCA_031291275.1 Formivibrio sp. | reverse complement strand
TAAGCATGGATTGGGTTGCGGGGCTCAGAACCTGAGGCTTTTCCAGGCGTTGCCTATAGTATTCACGCAAATCTATTCCAAATGCCGGAAGATAAAGCTGATTTCCTGGCACGATGAATTGGACACCTTTCTCGACCAGTCGCTTTCTGTCATAGCTCGGGAGCGTGTCTGTAACGAAGATCATGAGGTCGCCGGTTTCGGGCGATTTCTTGAGGGCCTGAAGGTTATTGATTGCCTGCATATGCTTGGCAACATCCGCAACGCTAGCTTCCCGTTGTGGACGTTCCTTGAGGATGAGGCACCTGGCGCCCAGGATTTGCGTGACGAAAAATTCGTATCGGTCACGCAGCGCATACGGAAGGATTTTGACGTGTTCCCATGACTTTAAGCGCAGCTTTAGGCCAAGCACGCTCTCTACATAGACTTTGAGCTCGATCAGGTCACGCCTCTCATGGAGGTCGAGGTCGTAGCAGGCAAAATCAACCATGGTCATTTTTCCGTATCATGATTTCATCACGGTATCAGATGGTCTGATAGCGTGCAAAATTCATGATATTTCTCCGCGGGTTTTGATGCAGATCTCTGCGAAGCGATATAAAAGATAATGGCTCGGTCGCCTCCGTATTTTGTGGGAGCAAAGCTTGCTAGCGATGGGGGCACCACGATTTTGCTGACCCAATATCCGTAGCCGCTACCGAAGACTGTGACGCGGCTAAAAGCGGCGGCAGCAAGCTCGATTTACTTCCATCGTTTGGGCCTCGCCAAAAGCAGCTCCAGACGCTGCCGACTATCGTCTGAAGGCCTGTCCAGTGCTCGCTCGAACCGAGCAAAGGCACGCTCACCCAGAATAAACACCCGACGATCCTGGATCTGGTTTACCAAAGTGGCTTTTTGCAGGGGGCTCATACGGGTAAATCCTCATTTCCGTAAACCACGCCTTGAGCTGAGGAGCATGTGGATGATGTGTATTCAATCATCGATTCCATAAGGAAGCGTCCGACCTTCAGGTCAGTCGCTTCTGAGTTTTCTTTCGGGAGCCTGCAACCCTACGTCTGGAAAAGCCGAGAAACCACCTGCCGCCATCTAGCTTTGGGCTTACTGGCCATCCGAGCCATATGCGGATGCACCACCAACTCCGGCAAATCCCGCAACCTGATCCAAGGCTCGTTCTGCCAATGCAGCATACTCAGTGACAACTCTGCCCAGCGTAGCAGACTCAAGTTCGGTACCTGGATGTCATGCTGTGAATGTTCGTCGCGCATCACGGCGATCACATCGTGGGTCAGCCAGTGACGCAGGCTACGGTTCTCGGGTGTGTAATGATGGAGCAGGATCGTGTAGGCGGCAGACTCACTGATCATTGCCATGGGCTGGTAAGCGCCGTTGCAGAGCAGTGTGAGTGTGCGGGTTTGGTCGTGGTCTAGCTTGCGCAGGGCGTGGGAATCGAGGTGTCGGCCGATGAGGCGGCCCAAGTCGCGGGCGGAGAAC
>JARLJJ010000230.1 GCA_031291275.1 Formivibrio sp. | reverse complement strand
GCAGTTGCAGGGCGGCGACTGCGGGGTTACCCGCAAGCAGTAACCCGCAAGCCAGTAGCCAGGCGCCGAGGTACTTCACAGCGCGAGAATAGCTTCGGCGAGGTCCTGGTCGCTTGCACCCTGGGCTTGCGGCACACGAGTGCGCAGGGTGGCAAAAGCGGCTTCCAATTGCGCGCCACGGATGTCGCCGTTGCTGGCGACGAAACTGGCGGCATCATCTTTTGCTTCGACGACTACTTTGGAGTCACGTACCGAGGAAGTGGTATCGGAGGTGAAGTTGACTGAGCGGCCGAAGGCGCGAACGATGATGTTGCTGGTTTGCACAAGGGTATGTGCCTGGGCCACATCGGCCAGCAACATCAGGCCGAGAGTGGCGGCAATCAGCGTGGTACGCATTGGGGGGTCTCCAGAAGAAGCAGATATCAATATTGGACGAGAAGTGCCTGCGCCAGTTCAATGTCGCTGGCGTGAAGATCGGGTACGTTCTGGCGCAGATAATTCAGCGCAGACTCAAGCCGTGCTCCGCGCAGTTGGCCATCTGTGGCGATGAACGCTGCTGCATCGTCCTGGGCGGCAAGCAAGAGCTTTCTTTCGAAGGGGGCGGTGGTCACTTGACTGGTGACGTAGCCACTGGCGACAAGGCTCTGTGTCGTCAGGTCGAAGGCTTGGCTCGATCCTGTCCAACACAGGGCCATTATTACTGAAAACAGATAACGCATGGGTCTCAAAATCGGTCCAGTCGGGCTGCCAAGGCAAGTGGGGCGCGCTGGCAGCGCCTGCGCGAGTCAATCATCGATCAAATGGCCAGGATCGCCTGCGCCAGTTGAGCGTCTGAGGCGTTGAGGTCTGGCGCGACACGGCGAATTTCGGCGAAGGCGCTTTCCAGTCTCACGCCACGGATATCACCTTGGCTTGCCACGAAGCTGGCGGCATCGTCACGGGCTTCCTGGATGACCTTCTTGTCACGCAGCGACGACGAGGCGTCGGAGGTGGCATTGGTGGAGGCATTGACAGCGCGGACCACGGCGTCGGTGGTGACGACGAAGCTGGAGGCCTGAGCGCCAGTGGCCATGGCCAGCAGCAGTGTGGCACCCAGCAGGCGGGAACGGGACATGATGATTCTCCTGAACATGGACATTGAATAGCTCACGTAGATCAGACGCACACGGCGCCTGTTACGCCACGTCTATCCAAGCCTAACCCTTCCCTATCCGGGCTGCCACTAGCGCCAGAACGGTTTGTCGAGTTCGGCCATGCGATCGCCATGGCTAACGCCGATGTCAGACAATTGTTGCTCATTTAGTTCCGAGAGTAACCGTCTGGTTCGCGAGGTTTCATGTAACTGATTGAGTCTGCGAAGCATCCCGAGCAGCGCTGTCTTTATCTTGAGGGGCATGGTGGCGGTCCTTCAGGCAAGGCCGGAGTGGCGCTTGAGTGACCATTTTCCTGCCAGGGGGGATGCCATAACAGTTACAGCTTCACAGAATTGTATTGGTTCAGTTTTTATTTTTTTAAAACTGTACTGGTTGTCTTCAAGCTGAACTGTTTGCCGGGAAAACCGACCGTGTAGAAACGACAAAGCCCATCGGCAGTGACCTGCGACGGGCTTTGGCTACAAATTGGGTTGCTGGCGAGGGGACTTCGCGTCCAGGGGCCAGCGGGTCTTGCATTAACGCCAGAAAGGCTTGCTCAGCTCTTCGCAACGTTGTGCTTCGCTGATACCGGCGTCGGCCAGCAGGCGAGAATCCAGGCGGGCCAGTTGGTGGCGGCTGGTAATGCGGCGCTGCCACAACATCAGGTTGGCCAGCAGGCGCAGTGGCATTGCAGCGTGGTTAGCTTCGGAGCTGTTCTGGAATTGCAGGTCGGAACTGAGTGTACGTTCCATGGTTGACGTCCTTCCGCTTGTGGCGGGTTTAGGTAGTGGTTTTGACTGATGCCAATGATCCTCCTCTTGGGGCGTTATTTGCAGGCACAGTTCATATCAATTGTGATGGTCCAGTTAACTGTTTAAAGGCACTGTTCTGATCAAAAATGGAGCAACTGTACTGGTTGGCACTATATTGGTGCGATTTTGATCGTGGATGAGGGTTTTAGGTGTGAATCAGGAGGGAAAGTGCCGGTACAGTAGTACAGTTTTAATGATTTTATTCCAGCATGTCGGCAAGCTGATGCAAAACCTCTTGCATCAGTTGCCAACTGTGCAGGCCTACACCGCCAGCATGCGTCCGGTCTGTTCCAGGTTGTCGTGCCAGGCCAGTGCTTCGCGCAGGATATGTGGCGTATGGCCGCCCTTCTCGCAGGCTGCAGTGAAGTACTGATTCAGTGCGTCGCGGTAGTCCGGGTGCACGCAGTTGTC
>JARLJJ010000229.1 GCA_031291275.1 Formivibrio sp. | reverse complement strand
GCAAACTGCACCGCATGCATCCGGGCATACAGACCGCCAGTTGCAACCAACTCGGCATGTGTGCCCATTTCCGCAATTCGGCCTTGTTGCAACACCACGATCCGGTCGGCGTTTTCGATAGTGGAAAGGCGGTGGGCGATGACCAGCGTGGTACGGCCCTGCATCAGGCGCTCCAGAGCCGCCTGCACCTGGCGCTCGGATTCGGTATCAAGTGCGCTGGTGGCCTCGTCCAGAATCAGAATCGGCGCATCCTTGTAAAGCGCTCGGGCAATCGCCAGTCGTTGGCGCTGGCCGCCCGAGAGACGCACGCCGTTTTCACCCAGCATGGCCTCGAAGCCACCATCCATTTTTTCGACAAAATCGAGCGCATACGAGGCCTCGGCGGCAGCGCGTACCCGGGCCATATCGAGCGGGCCGGAGCCATAGGCAATATTGGCCGCAACCGTATCGTTGAACAACAGCACATCCTGGCTCACCAGCGCAATCTGTTGGCGCAAACTCGCCAGACTGTAGTCACTCAAGGGCACGCCATCAAGCAGAATGTGCCCTTCCTGCGGCTCATAGAATCGCGGCAGCAGATTGACCAGCGTGGTTTTACCCCCACCGGAAGGTCCGACCAGGGCGACCGTTTCGCCGGAGCGAATTTCGATATCAACACCATCAAGCGCAATGCGCTCGCCATGCTGATAGGAAAAACGGACCGCTTCAAAGCGGATTTCACCACGGCTACGGCCAATCTCGTGTGTACCGAAATCTTCTTCGACAGCTTGATCCATCATGGCAAACACGGTTTCTGCGGCAGCCAAACCGCGGTGCAGTTGCTCATTGACGCGAGTCAGGTTCTTGACCGGCTGTTGCAACAGCAACATTGAGCCCATGAATGAAATAAAAGCGCCGGCAGTGAGGTCGCCGGCCTGAGCGCGGATGCCTGCGAAATAAACGATCGCGGCAATGGCAATGGCTACCAGAAACAGTGAAATGCCGGAATTCAAACTACTGGAAGCGGTGCGCTTCACCATTAATTGACGAACACGATTGTTTGCTTGGCCAAAGCGATTTACTTCGTAATTCTGTCCGCCAAAAATCTTGACGATGCGCGGCCCGGACAGGCTTTCATCCAGAATCCGGTTCATCTCTCCCATCGTGTCTTGAGTCTCGCGCGCAAGACGGCGCAGGCGCTTGCTGACCAGCCGGATCGACGTGGCCACACCCGGCATGACTGCCAGGCAAAACAATGACAGCTTCCAGTCGGTCCAGAACATAGTGGCCAGCAGACCAAGTGCCAGAAAACCATCTTTCACGATCACAGTCAGCACATTCAGCCCGGCATCCAGCATTTGGCTGACATCGAAGGTCACGCGGGAGAGCAATACACCAGTCGAGGATTGATCGAAAAACCGCACTGGCATGCGGATCAGACGCCCGAACGTTTCGTCGCGCAGTTTCTGTAACACCCGACTGGTCAGCCAAGTCCCGAGGTAATCGCTCCCGAAGTTGGCGATCATCCGCACGATAGCGAGTCCAAAAAATATCGCCGGCATCAACCACAAAGCTTGTGTGCCTTTTTGCAGGGCAGCAAAACCATCTACCAGGTCCTTGAGCATTCGCACAATCAAGGCGTCCACACTGCCGGCAGCCGCCATGCACAGCAGGGCGAGAATGGCCGGTCCGGTATAAGGACGGAAATAACTCAGAATACGAAAATACAGGGCACGACTCGACATGAAGGGGGCACGGTAAGGTGGACAGCGAAGCGGCAATTATACGGGAGGGATGAAGTCACAGGGCGTCCTGACTACGAACGAATCGGCTTACCAGTCACCATATCGCGATTGCAGCAGTGCCGCGATGACTGGTGCAACGGTTTCCGTGCGAAAAATGCGTGGCCCCAGAATCAGCGGTGTGAATCCAGCGTCAATTGCCAACGTTTCTTCCTGTGCCGAAAACCCGCCTTCCGGGCCGATCAACACTATTGCTTCTTGCGCACTGGAGGGCAATTGCTCATGGCGAATTGCGCCAGTCGGGGACAGCAGTAATTTCAATCCGGCAGCAGGCTGATTCGCCAAATATGCTGCGTAGGTCAAGATGGGCAGTATCCGGGGCACCCGCGTGCGGCCGCACTGCTCGCAGGCGCTGACCACCACTCCGCGCCAGTGCTCCAGCCGTTTTTCGGCGCGCTCACCGGAATAACGTTGCTGGCAGTATTCGGAGATCACCGGCTGGATGCTGGTGACGCCCAACTCGGCGGATTTTTGCATCGTGTAATCCATGCGATCGGCCGCCGAGATCGCCTGTACGATAGTCAACTGCAAGGGCGATTCGCGTTCGGTGGCATCGTAGGCGCCTACTTCCACGGTCACATGGCGCTTGCCCATCTGGTGCACCGTCGCGGCATACTCTCCGCCCTGACCATTGAACAGTGTGATCTCATCACCCGGTTGCAAACGCAGCACTTGAACATGCCGCGCAACATTCTCAGGCAGATCCAGCTGCATACCAGAATTAAGCGGCAAATCGACATAAAAACGGGGCATATCAATTCCAGAAAATGCGTTCAGCAAAGAGCCCTACAAAGAAAACCAGCAAAATAGCAATCACGATATTCAGCAGCCAACGCATCAGACGCAACCATCCTGCATCACGCGTTTTCAGATACTTATAGCCGGTCCAGCCAAAGCCCAGCACCAGCAGAATAAACAAGAGGCGGATCACAAGGAACATCAGGTTTCCTCTTAGATTCCCACTGGTGGCAAATCATGGAATGACGTAGGAACGGATTGCCTGTCACTGAAAGTCACAAATTCCCAGGCATCCTCATCGGCGAGCAAGGTGCGCAGGAGTTTATTGTTCAAGGCGTGGCCGGATTTATATCCGCTGAAAGAAGCAATCAGTGGGTGGCCAAGGATATAAAGATCGCCAATCGCATCAAGAACCTTGTGACGGACGAATTCATCCTCGAAGCGTAGCCCTCCCGGATTAAGTACGCGGTATTCGTCGATCACCACGGCGTTGTCCATGGTGCCGCCGCGAGCCAGGCCATTGGCGCGCAGGTATTCAACTTCCTGGATGAAGCCAAAGGTGCGTGCGCGAGAAATCTCGCTGATGTAATTCTGATGTGCGAAATCGATTTCGATCAGGCGCGAAGATTTGCGAAAAGCCGGGTGCTGGAAATCGATGGTCAATGCCACCTTGTAACCATCGTAGGGTGCCAGCTTCACCCACTTGTCCCCTTCTGTGGCCTCAACGGTTTTTATCACACGGACAAAGCGCTTCGAGGCGCTCTGATCAACAATACCCGCCGTTTGCAGCAGATAGATAAAAGGGGCCGCCGAACCATCCATGATCGGCATTTCCGGGGCATCGACCTCGACAATCACATTGTCGAGGCCGAGTCCGGCAAAAGAGGACATCAGATGCTCAATAGTGCCAACGCGTACACCGTCGCGAACGAGCGTGGAGGAGAGCCGCGTGTCGTTCACTAGTGACGGTTCCACCTTGAACGGAATCGATTCGGGCAAATCGATCCGGTGGAAAACGATACCGCTGTTTTCCGGCGCGGGCCTGAGTACCAGGGTGACTTTCTCCCCGGAATGCAGGCCCACGCCGGTAGCGCGGATCGTCGATTTCAGCGTGCGTTGCAGATACATGGTTTCGCCATCTTTTTCCAGTCAATGCCACCATTTTACCAGCCACGGGCAAGAGGCTGGATTGATCGTAGCAATCCGGGCGATAGGCGAGACCAATTCTCGCAGCCGCCATTCAATAGAATGCGAAGGTTATCCAGGCGAACAAATCCACCCCCTGTGCACCTATTCATTTCCAAAGCATTACGTTCATTCGGTCGCCATCACGAGCACAACCCATCCTGTTTGATCAATCGGCCTGACGGCGCAGGAACGCCGGAATATCCATGTCGATATTGTTCAATGCCGGCCGTGCATCACTGCCAGAAGCTGCAGCGCCACGACGATTACGCCAGATCGCAGGCTTGTCGTAATCCTCAGGATTCATCCCCGAAGCATTGTCGGTTCCGGTTTTCAACTGTTGGCCTTGCAGTACGGTTAGTTGTGGCTTGGCGGCCTCACGCGAACCCAGGCCAGTGGCAATCACGGTCACGCGAATCTGGTCTCCCAATTCTTCGTCGTAAACTACGCCATACTTGACCATGGCATCTTCTGCCACATGAATCTGAACCATCTCCAAAGCCTGACGGATTTCGCTCTTGCGCAGGCTGGACTTGCTGGCGCTGATATTGAGCAGCACACCGCGCGCACCTTTGAAGTTGATATTGTCGAGCAGCGGGCAGCTGATCGCTTCTTCCGTAGCACGCTGGGCGCGGCCTTCCCCGGAGGCATAAGCCGAACCCATCATGGCCATCCCCTTCTCTTCCATGACTTTTTTCACATCGGCAAAATCGACGTTGATAAAGCCTGGATACTGGATCACTTCGACGATCGAAGCCACGGCACTGCGCAGTACATCATCGGCCGCACGGAACGCCTCATCCAGGGTGACATCGTCGCCAAGCACTTCTTCGAGCTTTTCATTGGAAACCACAATCATGGAATCCACATACTCGGACAATTCGTCGATGCCGCCTTGCGCGACTTTTTGACGTGAACCTTCGTCCAGACCCGGCTTGGTCACCACGCCAATGGTGAAGATGCCTTTTTCATGCGCCACTTGCGCAATCACCGGAGCCGCGCCAGTCCCGGTACCACCACCCATGCCGGCAGTGATGAACAACAGATCCGCGCCATCGATCAGATCAGCGATACGTTCGCGATCTTCTTCCGCTGCTTGGCGGCCCACTTGCGGATCACACCCTGCACCAAAACCACGGGTCAGTTGCGAACCCAGCTGGATTACATCGCTGGCACCGGACTGCTTGAGTACCTGTGCATCGGTATTGGCCGAGATGAACTGCACACCATGCAACGCATTCTCGATCATATTGTTAATGGCATTGCAACCTGCGCCGCCGACGCCGATCACTTTGATATTGACGTCATGTGAGACATCTTGAAGCTCGATAGATAAGCCCATCATATTTCTCCTTTTTGCCCGTTTAAATACGTATTGCCCGAATAAACTCTAAAAATTGTTCTGGAACCACGATTTCATTTTTCCGAAAACGCTGCCCATCCCGCCTTGCTTATTGCGCCCGACTGGGCCTTTTTGCATTTGTTCGCGCGCCAGCAACAGCAGACCTACTGCCGATGAATAACGCGGATTCTTGACTACCTCAGCCAGGCCGCCGACATAGCGTGGCAAACCCAGACGCACTGGCTGATGGAAAATTTCTTCGCCCAGTTCGACCATGCCCGGCATGGTGGCTGCGCCACCGGTAATGACTACCCCGCTGGAAAGCCGATCGCCCCAGCCGGAACGGCGCACTTCGGCCAGTGCCAGGCTGTAAAGCTCTTCCACGCGTGGTTCGATCACTTCGGCCAGGGTATGGCGGCTCATGGTGCGCGAACCACGCTCACCCACCCCCGGAACATCGATCATCTGTTGCGGGTCAGTCAGATGACGTAGTGCCACGCCATGCTGCAGCTTGATCGCTTCGGCCTCAGCCGTTGGCGTACGCAAGGCCATGGCAATGTCATTGGTAATCTGGTCACCAGCGACTGGAATCACTGCGGTATAGCGGATCGAACCGCCAGCGAAGATGGCGATATCAGTCGTCCCGCCACCGATATCGATCAGGCAGACGCCCAACTCTTTCTCATCGTCGGTCAACACGGCATAGGCCGAAGCCAAGGGCTGCAATACCACTTCGGTAATTTCCAGCCCGCAACGGCGTACGCACTTGGTTATGTTCTGCACGGCCGAAACCGCACCGGAAACGATGTGCACGCGCACTTCCAGACGCACGCCAGACATACCCAGCGGCTCTTTCACGCCATCCTGGCCATCGATCACAAATTCCTGCGGAATCACATGCAGCACTTCATGATCGGCCGGGATCTGCACCGCACGCGCCGTTTCAAGTACGCGATCCATATCGGCCTGCGTGACTTCGCGATCCTTGATCGCCACCATGCCATCCGAATTCATGCCCTTGATATGACTACCCGCGATACCGGCAATCACTTCATTGATCTTGCAGTCGGCCATCAGTTCGGCATCACCCAGTGCCGTCTGGATGGCAAGCACAGTTTTTTCGATGTCGACCACCATGCCGCGTTTAAGCCCGCGCGAAGCCGCCGTGCCCAAACCGATCACGTTAATGCCGCCATCCTCCTGTATCTCGGCGACCACGACGACGACCTTGGCAGTGCCGACATCCAGCCCGACGATGAGGTTTTTGCTGTCTTTGGTCACAGACTTACCCCTTCCACTCTCTAGATCCATCAAATCGATAAATTACAACTTCCCATTTCGCAGGAAGGCTCATGCCGGTGCTTTCGCCGGCTTTGTCGTTGCTGGTTGCCGTACCGCTTTGTTGTCGCCCGGCTTGAAATTGGGCAGTTTCACCGCGAATCCATTTGGATAACGCAAATCCACATAATCAAAAGACTGGTCCAGCCGGGCCAGGGAATTGGGGTAGGCCGTTACAAATCGCTGCAAACGCTCTACACCGTCATCCCGTCCAATTTCCACGATCAATTGCCGGTCCAGTTCCAGCCGCCATGCCCGGCGATCGGAAAGCCAGACATGCGTTGGCTGTTTCCCCAAAGGCGCCAAGGCCTCGCGATACTGGCGATAGCCATCAACCAGTTGCTTTTCAGTGCCATCCGGCCCTTCCAGCACCGGCAAAGGATCACTGCTTGCAGCATCGAAACGCTCTCCGTAGCTATTGAGCAGTGCGGCTGACCCCCAACGGGCCACGGCATGATGCTCCTCAATATTCACTTCCAGCCGATCCGGCCAATAACGTCGAACTTCCACTCGACGCACCCAAGGCAACTTCTCAAATGCCTGACGGGTCTTGTCCAGATCCAGGGTAAAAAAAGTACCCTTTAATTCATTTTTCACTACGTATTGCAGCTGTTCTCGGGTGACATGGGACATATCGCCCTCCACCGCAATCCGCCGCACCGGAAACAACGGCGAATGGATAACCAAAAACAGTACCGCGTAAAACAGCAGCAACAACGCCAGCGCAGTCAGCAAGTTTGCTAGCCAGGTGAGCAGTTGCGGCTTATCCCACATGGGCTTCCCCTTCGGGGACGCGAGGAGCGAAGGGTGAAGAGCGAGGGGCAACCTTCAAGCCCGCCACAGCCAGCACCATCACTCCTGCGTATGCCAACATGGTTTTACTCCTCACGCCTAACACCTCACTCCTCACTGCCGAGCGTCGTATCGAGGATGCGCAACACCAGATCCTCGTAGCTCATGCCGGCTTGCCGCGCAGCCATCGGGAACAGGCTGTGACTGGTCATCCCCGGCGCAGTATTCACTTCCAGCAGATAAGGTTTACCGGCTTCATCCATCAGGAAATCAACCCGCCCCCAACTGGTGCCACCAATCGCCCAGAATGCCTGTTTCACATAGTGCGCAACTTGCGCTTCCACCTCGGCAGGCAATCCGCACGGGCAGCGATAAACTGTGTCATCGCGGAAATACTTGGCGTCGTAGTCATAAAACTCGGTGGCAGGTTCGATCTTGATTGCTGGCAGCACTTGATCACCGAGCACCGCCGAGGTGTATTCACCACCGCCAATGAATTGCTCGGCCAGCACCACGTCATCAAACCGGCTGGCCTCGGCGAAGGCTGCGGCCAGTTCATCCATGGATTTCACTTTGATCACGCCAACGCTGGAACCTTCGCAGGCCGGCTTCACAAATAACGGCAGTCCCAAACGTGCCGTCACCGCATTCCAATCACTATCTGCATTCAGCAGAACAAAATCCGGGATCGGCAGATCCAGCGCCTTCCACACCAGCTTGGTCCTGAGCTTGTCCATACCGATGGCCGAAGCCATCACGCCACAGCCGGTATAAGGGATGCCCAGGACTTGCAACGCGCCCTGCACCGTTCCGTCCTCACCAAAGGGACCGTGCAGAATCAGGAAAACCCGATCAAAACCTTCATCCTTCAGCGCCAGCAGGGGTTTTTCGGCTGGGTCGAACTTGTGGGCATCCACGCCATGCGCTTGCAAGGCCGCCAACACACCGCTGCCACTCATCAACGAGATTTCACGCTCGGAGGAGGCTCCACCCATGAGTACTGCGACTTTTCCGTATTGCTTCATCATTTCACCAACTTCCCCGGGACCGCACCGATCGATCCCGCACCCATGATCAACACCACATCACCGGGCTGAGCCGCAGCCAGAATGGCCTGTGGCAAAGCAGTAATATCTTCTACGAATACCGGTTCTACCTTGCCGGCCACGCGCACGGCACGCGCGAGCGAGCGGCCATCGGCCGCCACGATCGGCGGCTCTCCTGCGGCGTACACCTCGGCCAGCAGCAAACCGTCCACCGTGGAAAGCACTTTCACAAAATCTTCAAAACAATCGCGGGTGCGGGTATAGCGGTGTGGCTGGAAAGCAAGCAATAGCCGTCGACCGGGAAATGCGCCTCGGGCCGCCGCCAGGGTGGCCACCATTTCCACCGGATGGTGGCCATAGTCGTCCACCAGGGTAAAACTGCCGCCGGCAGGTAGATCGATCTCGCCATGACGCTGGAAGCGCCGGCCCACACCCGCAAATTCAGCCAGTGCTTTCCGGATCGCCGCATCATCCACACCGACTTCCAATGCAACGGCAATTGCTGCCAAAGCATTGAGCACGTTATGGTGGCCTGGGGTATTAAGCGTGATTGAAATCCGCTTGCTTTCGCCGTTTTCCCAAACCGCATCGAACAGCATGTGGTTGCCCGCGGCCCGAATGTTCTCGGCCCGCAACATGGCATCGGCACTGACGCCGTAGGTGGTCACTGGTGAAGTGACTTCCGGCAGGATGCTGCGCACGTGCGGATCGTCGAGGCACAGTACGGCGCGGCCATAGAACGGCAGATGCTGCAGGAATTCGACGAATGCCTTCTTCAACTTGTCAAAGTCGTGGCCGTAGGTATCCATGTGATCCTGGTCGATATTGGTCACGACCGAGATTACCGGCGTCAGCAACAGGAACGAGGCATCGGATTCGTCCGCCTCGGCCACCAGGAATTCGCCACTGCCAAGATGCGCATTGGAACCGGCCGCATGCAGCTTGCCGCCAATCACGAACGTCGGATCGAGCCCCGCTGCCTCAAGGATGCTGGCCGTCAGGCTGGTGGTCGTGGTCTTGCCGTGCGTGCCGGCAATCGCAATGCCCTGCTTGAAACGCATCAACTCGGCGAGCATTTGCGCACGCGGCACCACCGGGATTTTTTTCTCGCGCGCAGCGAGTACTTCCGGGTTGTCCGCCTTGACCGCGCTGGAAATCACCACCACATCGGCTCCGGCAATATTTCCGGCATCATGCCCAAGTGCAACCCGCGCACCCGCCGTAGCAAGGCGTTGCGTCGTGGCATTGCTGCCAAGATCCGACCCGCTGATTTCAAAGCCCAGATTCAGCAACACCTCGGCAATGCCGCTCATGCCGACGCCACCGATACCGACAAAATGGATGTGTTTGACTTTGTGTTTCATGCTGCCAATTCCTCAATAACCGCCACAACACTTGCCGTGGCATCCGGCTTCGCCAGTGCTCGGGCCTTTTGGGCCATCGCCAAGCACCGCTCACGGGTCATTTCTTTCAACAAGGTTGCCAATTCCTCTGCATTGAACGCTTTCTGCTCGACAAGAAGGCCGGCATCGGCATCCGCCAGATACTTGGCATTGCCAGTCTGGTGGTCATCCACCGCGTGTGGAAATGGCACCAGTACGGCCGCTGCGCCCACACAAGCCAACTCTGCAATCGTCAGTGCGCCGGCTCGACAGACCACCAGATCCGCGTCGGCGTAGGCACTGGCCATGTCCGCGATAAAAGGCGCGCATTCTGCCACAACACCAGCTTTTTCGTAATTAATACGCAAGATTTCTATATGCTTTTCGCCAGCTTGGTGAATGACCTGCGGACGCTCCTCGGCGGCTAACATTGCCACTGCTTTGGGAACCTCCTCGTTGAATACTTGCGCACCAAGACTACCGCCCACGACCAGCAGTTTCAGTGGTCCATTGCGCCCGGCAAAACGTTCAGCCGGTGGCGCTACCAGCGTAATCTCGGCACGCACCGGGTTGCCAACGCAGCCGTCCCGACCTGGGAATGCCGACGGAAACGCAAACAGCACCCGGTTGGCTATCTTCGCCAGCACCTTGTTCGTCAGCCCTGCCACCGAGTTTTGCTCGTGGATCACCAACGGCAACCACAGCAGTTTCATGGCCACCCCGCCGGGGAAACCGGTGAAACCGCCAAAGCCAATCGCCACATCCGGTCGATGGCGAAAAATCACGCTCAATGCACCGATCAGCGCTTTCAACTGCACCCAAGGCTGTACCAGCTTGTGCAGCAGTCCCTTGCCCCGCACGCCGGTAATGTCGAGCGTTTCCAGTTCAATGCCGGCCTGCGGCACAATCTTCGTTTCCATCTTGCCGGTCGCACCCAGCCAGACCGTGTTCCAGCCTTTCTGGCGCAGCGCATTGGCTACCGCCAGTGCGGGGAAAATATGGCCGCCGGTACCGCCGGCCATGACCAGAAGCGTGCGTTTGCTCATCGCCCCCCCCTGATCATCTGACGGCTTTCATAGTCAATCCGCAACAACAAGCCAATAGCCACCAGATTGGCCACGATGCCTGAACCGCCAAATGACAGTAGCGGCAAGGTCAAGCCCTTGGTTGGCATCAGACCCATATTCACGCCCATGTTGATTACCGACTGCACGCCGAACCAGATGCCGATCCCTTGCGCCGCCAACGACTGGAAAAGTCGTTCTAGCTTGGCGGCCTGAATTCCGATCTGGAAGGCACGACAAACCAGGAAGGCAAACAGCACCACAACCACCGCCACACCGATAAACCCTAATTCTTCAGCAATGATGGCCATCAAAAAGTCGGTATGTGCTTCAGGCAGATAGGAAAGTTTTTCCACACTCGCCCCAAGGCCCACGCCTTGCCATTCGCCACGGCCAAACGCAATCAACGAGTGCGACAGTTGGTAGCCCTTGCCATACGGATCCTTCCACGGGTCCAAAAAACCCAATACGCGCTGCATGCGGTAGGGCGAACTCACCACCAGTCCAACAAAAGCGGCCGCCAAGAAAACAAACAATCCAGCGAACAAACGCCAGTTGAACCCACCTAAAAACAGCAGGCCCATCGCAATCGCGGTGATCACGGCAAACGCACCAAAATCCGGCTCCAATAGCAGCAAACTACCCGCCACGACCATCACCAAACCCATCGGCAGCAATACCTTGGTCACACTTTCAACAAAACTGCCGCCCATGCTGCCGGCTTTGCGCACGGTGTAATCGGCAGCATAAAGCACGGCAAAAAACTTCATCATTTCCGATGGCTGAAGATTGATCACCACCAGCGAAAGCCAGCGGCGACTGCCGTTCACTTCACGCCCGATGCCCGGTATCAGCACCAACGCCAGCAAGACCACTCCGCCAATGAACATATGTGGCGCATATTTCTGCCAGATCTTGGAGGGAACATTGAACGCCACGAAACCAGCACTCAGACCAATCACCAAGAAGATCGAATGACGAATCAGGAAGTAGGTCGAGCGAAATCCGGTGTCCTTATCCACTTCGGCCATGGCAATCGAGGCGGAATACACCATCACCAACCCTATCGAGACCAGCAGCAGCACGCACCACACCAGCGCTTCATCGTAAGCGCTCATTGTGGGGCGAACTTTCTTCATGGCCTGATAGAGCATCTGCTTCATGACTGAAGGGCCTTTACACTTTGAATAAAGACTTCGGCACGGTGCCCATAATTGCGGAACATGTCCCAACTGGCACAAGCGGGTGAAAGCAATACCGCATCACCAGGCTCGGCAAAATTAGCGGCCATTTGCACTGCCATTTCCAACGTCGGCACCTGCAACACCGGCAAGAAATTTTCTTCTTCATCGCCCGGCATGAGGTAGGGCGAGGACGCTTCGTTCAGCACCTCGGCGATCTGCGGACCATCGCGCCCGATAAGCAGCACCGCACGGCAGATGCGCTCGCACGCCACCTTCAAGGGAGCGAAGTCTTGTCCCTTGCCATCGCCGCCGGCAATCAGTACCACAGGCTGCGTCATCCCCTTCAATGCAGCTTCTGTTGCACCGACATTGGTGCCCTTCGAATCGTCGTAGTAACTCACACCATTCACTTCGGCGACGAACTCGACCCGGTGCGGCAAACCTTTGAAATTTTTGAGTGCGGCAACCAGCGGAGGAAGCGCCAGTCCAATCGCACGGCATAGCGCAATGGCCGACAAGGCGTTCACTGCGTTATGCAGCCCTGCGAGTGGCAGCTCGCTCGCCTTCATGATTTCCGTCTCGCCCATGCGCAAGCTGTAATCGTTGCCTGAACCGACCAATCCGTAGTCGCCCGCATGCTGTGGCGCATCGGCACCGAACCAGATCACCGTACGCTCCGGCAACGCCATATCACGGCACCAGACATCTTCACGATTGAGCACCTGCGCGCCGTTGCCGGCAAAGATGCGTGCTTTCGCCGCGGCATATTCCTTCATTCCGCCCGGATAGCGATCAAGGTGATCTTCGGTCACGTTGAGCACCGCCGCCGAATCGGGCTGCAAGCTTTTCGTGGTTTCGAGCTGGAAACTGGAAAGCTCAAGCACCCAGACATCGGGCAGCTCACCCTTGTCCTGCCAGTTGCTCAGCGCATCGAGTACCGGCAAGCCAATATTGCCGGCGATTTCCGTCTTTAATCCGGCCGTTTGGCACATGGCTCCGGCCATCATCGTCACAGTCGATTTGCCATTCGCGCCGGTAATGGCGATCACTTTGCAATCCTTGCCCGCAATGGCCTGCGCCAGCAACTCCACATCACCCACGGCTGGCACGCCACGCGCCACTGCAGCAGCGATTTCCGGAGTGGCTAGTCCGACACCCGGACTCACAACCAATATATCGGCATCAGCAAACGTGGATGCGCAGAAAGCACCAAGCCGCAGTTCAATCTGCGGCAACATCGTGCGGATTACATCCAGATTTGGTGGTGTAGCCCGGCTGTCGGCCACCGTCACGCGCGCAGCCTGTCGCGCCAACCACTTGGCGGCAGACAGGCCGGTATCGCCCAATCCGACAACGATGCAATGTTTGCCTTTGATATTCATTTTCTTATCGCAACTTCAATGTGGCTAAACCAGCTAAAACAAGAAGCATGGTGATAATCCAGAAACGGACCACCACCTGCGTTTCTTTCCAGCCCTTCAATTCGTAATGGTGATGGAGTGGCGCCATGCGAAACACCCGCTTGCCAGTCAGTTTGAAACTGGCCACTTGAATCATCACCGACAGCGCTTCCACGACAAACACACCACCCATGATGAACAGCACAATTTCCTGACGCACGATCACAGCGACGATGCCAAGGCCAGCGCCCAAGGCCAGTGCGCCGACATCGCCCATAAAGACTTCAGCCGGATAGGCATTGAACCAAAGGAACCCCAGCCCCGCGCCAGCCATCGCCGCGCAGAACACCACCAATTCGCCTGCGCCAGGCACATAAGGAATGCCGAGATAACGAGAAAACACGGCATGGCCGGCCACATAGGCAAAAATGCAAAATGCACTGGCAATCAGGACAGTCGGCATGATAGCCAATCCATCCAGTCCATCGGTCAGATTGACGGCATTACTGGTTCCCACGATCACCAGATAGGTCAGGATGCAAAAGCCGATTGGACCGAACGGATAGAGAATTTGTTTGAAGAACGGAATAATGAAACCGGCATGCTCAGGCAGGCTGCCGCCACCGCTGACCAGAAACAATCCGGCACCAATCGCAATCAGCGATTGCCAAAACATCTTGGCCTTGGCAGAAAGACCTTTCGGATTTTTTAACGCGACCTTCTTGTAATCATCGACAAAGCCCACGACGCCCGTCGCAAGCGTCACCACCAGCACCAGCCAGACAAACTTGTTGTGCAGATCGCCCCACAACAAGGTGGTCAAGCCGATGGCAAGCAGAATCAAGGTTCCCCCCATGGTTGGCGTACCGGTCTTGACCAAGTGGGTTTGCGGACCGTCGGTTCTCACCATTTGTCCGACTTTCATCTCGGTCAACCGGCGAATCACCCAAGGTCCCATGGCCCAGGAAATAGCCAACGCAGTCATCGTCGCCAGCACGGCGCGCAAGGAAAGGTAGTTGAATACGTTGAAAGCACGGACCGAGGTACCCAGCCATTGGGTCAACATCAGCAGCATGACACGCCCTCCTGCAGTGCTTTGACTACGCGTTCCATCTTCATGAAACGCGACCCCTTCACCAACACCACCGCATCCGGCGTTACCACTTCGCGCAGGGCATACACCAATTCATCCAGGCTGGCGAAATGTCTGCCACCACCTGCTTGTGTTGCATGCACCATCTGTTCACCCAAGGTGTAGAAAACAGCGATCTCTTTTTCTTTGGCATACGCCCCGACTTCGGCGTGGCGCTGTGGTGCATCGCTGCCGACTTCGCCCATATCACCCAATACCAGAACGGTTTTTCCACCTCGTTCGGCCAGGACATCAATTGCGGCGCGCATGGAATCCGGGTTCGCGTTATAGGTGTCGTCAATCAACACCGCCCCGTTGTGTGCCGCCTTCACTTCCAATCGGCCTTTCACTCCCTGATAGCTCTCCAAGCCCTGAGCAATCACATCGAGTGGCACCTGCAATTCGAACGTGGCCGCTGCCGCAGCCAAAGCGTTGCGAACATTATGCAAACCAGGCACATGGATCTTTACCAACGCATCGCCACTCGGGGTTTGCAGAACGAAACGTGAACCGTCTGTATTGCTGATAATCGAATGCGCTGAAATCTCGGCCGCGCGCAAGCCAAAAGTTTGCTGCCGATACCCTGCAGCTAATTTTGTCCAGAGTTCAGCTTGAGCATCGTCTGCATTGATCACCGCAGACCCCCAAGGCTGCAAGCCTTCGAAAATCTCGCCCTTGGCCCGTGCCACGCCTTCTATCGACCCGAGCATTTCCAGATGCGCGTTGCCGGCATTGGTAATCACGGCCACATCAGGATGGGCAAGATGCGTCAGATGCGATATCTCGCCAAAATGATTCATTCCCATTTCAGCGACCACAAAGCGACAACCGGCGCGCATGCCAAGCAAGGTCAGCGGCAAGCCAATGTGGTTGTTCAAGTTTCCGGCAGTCGCATGCACATGCTCGGCACCAACATATTGGGCCAAAATAGCTGCCGTCATTTCCTTGACGGTGGTCTTGCCATTACTGCCCGTAATCGCGACCAGGGGTGTGGCCGGGAAACGCCCTCGCCATGCAGCAGCCAGAGCCCCCAAGGCAGCCAAAGTATCGCCCACCACAATGCGCGCGCCAGGGCCGGGAACACAGGTAACCGCAGCGACAGCGCCCTGTTCAAGCACTTGGGTCACAAAATCATGCCCGTCAAAGCGCTCGCCCTTGAGCGCAAAAAACAAGTCTCCGGGCCGTACATCACGGCTATCCGTAGTCACCCGATTAAAAGCATGTTCGCCCGTAGCGGCAAGTTCGCCGCTCATGGCCAGCGCGGCATCGCGCAGAGTCAACATCATTCCTTTTTCCTTGCCAGCACTGCGCGCGCCACTTCGACATCGTCGAAACTGTGGCGCACACCGTTAATTTCCTGATAATTTTCATGCCCTTTGCCTGCGATCAGGACCACATCGCCAGCGCGGGCCATTTCTACGGCATCGGCAATCGCCTGTGCCCGGTCCGATTCAACGGCATAATGGGCACGCCCCGTACCCGGCACACCTGCAACGCCGGACACAATGTCTTGAATAATGGCCTGCGGAACTTCATTGCGCGGGTTGTCACTGGTAATGACCACGCTGTCGGCCAAATGGCAGGCAATTTCGCCCATCAATGCCCGTTTGCCACGATCGCGATTGCCACCGCAACCGAATACGCAATACAGCCGCCCTTTGCCTGACATGCACTCGCGCAATGCCAATAACGCTTTTTCCAGCGCATCCGGCGTATGGGCATAATCAACGACGACGAGCGGTTGAGTTCCACCACCCAAGCGCTGCATCCGTCCAGCCGCCGGCTGTACCTGAGACAAGGCCTGCGTGGCGGCATCCAGCGGCACGCCTGACGCCAGCAACACACCCAGGCAAGCCAGCAAATTGCTGGCATTGAAGCGGCCGACCATAGGCGAAACAATTGTTCCTTGTCCTTGCGGGGTTTCAACCTCAAGCCGCAAACCCTCAAGCGAAGCATCCAGCCTAATTGCGTGGATATCGCCTTGGTAAAGACCAAACGACCAATTTTTTTCAGCCTTGGCGTGTTTCAGCAACTCCCGGCCATACTCGTCGTCCACATTGATCACCGCATGCTTCAATCCTTCCCACTCGAACAGACGGGCTTTGGCAGCACCATAAGCTTCCATCGTTTCGTGGTAATCCAGATGATCACGCGTCAGGTTGGTAAACACGGCGCAATCAATGGCCACGCCATGCGCACGTGCCTGATCCAAACCATGCGATGACACTTCCAGGGCAACATGGCTGGCACCGGCATCACGCAGCCGGGCAAACCAGCCTTGCAATACCACAGGGTCAAGCGTGGTGTGCGTTGAAGGCTCCAACTCGCCAGGAAATCCATTACCCACGGTACCAAGTACGCCACCTTTGCCACCCAAAATCGTAAATGCCTGGGCGAGCCAATGCGAAATTGAGGTTTTGCCATTCGTGCCCGTGACGCCGACAACCCAGACCGCTTGCGAAGGATGAGCAAACAGGTGCGCAGCCACGATCCCGGCCTGAGCACGTAACTGAGGCACCGCCACGTTGGGGACAGGCCAAGACTCTTCCCAACGAAACCCTTCTGCTTCCCAAATCACTGCAGCGGCTCCGGACTCGATCGCTTCGCGAATATATTTACGTCCGTCCGAGTACTCGCCCTGAAAGGCCAAAAACACATCCCCCGGCTGGATCTTGCGACTGTCTGCAATCAAACGGCGTCCTGCCGCAATAGCATCAATTGCTGTCCAATCGATTTGCGGCAGTTTCCAGCTGACAGGCTTCATGTTTCTTCCTTGACTTGAGGCGCATCCGTGCCAGGGCCAATCGTATTACCCGTCGGAGCATCGGGCGGCACACCCAGCATGCGCAGACTACCGGCCATCACATTACTAAATATTGGCGCAGCCACACCGCCACCAAAATGGCCACCCGCAGAAGGATCATCGATCATCACAGCGATAATCAAACGGGGATCAGAGGCCGGTGCAAACCCGATAAACGAGGCCACAAATTTTCTGACATATACGCCGTTCTCCAGCTTTTGAGCCGTACCGGTTTTCCCTGCCACGCGATACCCAACGACTTGCGCCTTGGGTGCAGTTCCGCCAGGCTGGGTCACCATTTCCAGCATCTTGCGTACGGCCAGTGCCGTTTGAGTGCTAATGATTTTCTTGCCCGGCAACGGTGCCACCTGCCGAGTAAAAGTCACCGGACGAATCTCGCCGTCGGAGGCAAAAATCTGGTACGCCCGCGCCATCTGCATCAAACTCACTGAAATACCATGGCCAAACGCCATCGTGGCTTGATCGATCGGCACCCAGTTTTTCCAAGGACGCAAACGACCCGCCACTTCCCCGGGGAAACCGGTATGAGGCACTTCGCCAAATCCGACTTCATGCAGGAAATTCCAGTGGTATTCCCGGTCCATCGTAAAAGCAATTTTGGCCGCACCAATATTGGAAGAGCGCTGAATGATCTGTTCCACCGTCAGCGAACCTAAAACTTCCGCATCGTGAATCGTGTTCGGACCGATATTCATATGTCCCCCATCGGTGGAGAACACCGTCGTGGGCTTGACCGTACCCGCCTCCAGCGCCGCCGCCACCGTGAACGGTTTCATGGTCGAACCTGGCTCGTAGACATCCGTCAAAGCACGGTTACGCTTTCGTTCTGGATCAACTCTTACGCGGCTGTTCGGGTTATATGACGGCGCGTTAGCCAGCGCCAGCACTTCACCGGTACGCGCATCCAACACCACGATGCCGCCGCCCACCGCATGGTTAGCTTCCACTGCATTCGTCAGTTCGCGATAGGCCAGATACTGAATGCGACGGTCAATCGACAGTTCCAACCGGGCACCATCACGAGGAGGGACAACAGTCGAAATATCCTCGACGATATAACCGCGCCGATCGCGAATCACATTGCGACTTCCCGGCTTGCCAGCCAGCATGGCTTCGCGCGTCAGCTCAAAGCCTTCCTGCCCCTTGCCGTCGATGTCGGTAAAACCAACGATATGTGCCGTAACTTCACCTGCAGGGTAATAACGCCGATACTCGGTCTGCGCGTAAACCCCGGGCATATTCAATTCCAGCACCGTCTTGGCTTCGGCCGGCGACAGGTGCCGCCGCAGCCAGACAAAGTCCACCTTATGCTCTTCACCTTTAGCGTTTTTGCGTGATTCCCCTAATTTCTGGGCCAGCTCAGCAGGGGGCAAACCCAATGCCTTGGCCAACTTGATCACTTCTGCCTGAGAAACCGGCATTGGATCCTTGTCATTTTCCGGCTCCCAATCTTCCGGCCTAACCTGTCCCGGCGGCAGCAGCTTGATGGAGCGCGGGCTAGCCCAGATTGACTGCACAGGGGTCGAAATCGCCAATGGTTCACCATTGCGGTCAGTGATCATTCCACGATTGGCTTCCAGCTTCAGACTACGGGCATAGCGGGCATCGCCCTGCTCTTGTAGAAAGACCTCGTTGAACCCCTGCAGCCAAACTGCTCGTCCGAGCAGAATCACAAACAACACCAGCAAACCCGCCAGCGTAAACCAGGCACGCCAGCGCTGGAGACGCGGTGGAGGATCAAAGCGTGGACGCCGCGCCTCGACACGACTACGGATGGCCGGGGGCATTAATTCGCCTCCCTGGTATCCGGCTTGGCGACGGCTTGCCCTTGCGGCAGGATAACCAGTACGCGGTTACCTACCGGCGTTTGCATTCCCAAACGACGCGTCGCCTCTGCCTCAATCCGCGAATGCATCGCCCAAGTGCTTTGTTCCAGCTGCAACTGACCCCACTCGACATCGAGACGTTTGGTTTC
Source organism: Formivibrio sp. (assembly GCA_031291275.1). Classification (GTDB taxonomy): domain Bacteria; phylum Pseudomonadota; class Gammaproteobacteria; order Burkholderiales; family Chitinibacteraceae; genus Formivibrio. The sequence goes on along the minus strand of JARLJJ010000229.1, from coordinate 19,762 downwards.
TTGATCCGCCTTTTGCAACTCAATAAAAAACTTGCGTGCCTTGTGCTGGCTGGTCACTACCGACAAGGCACAACCGATCAGAACCAGCAGCAAAAAAAGGTTGAGCCGAGTCACAGCGCCGCCCCCGTTCTTTGCGAAACTCGCAGGATTGCACTGCGCGCGCGCGGATTGGCTTTCAGTTCATCCGCACCGGCACGGATCGGCTTGCCCAGTATTTTCAGCGGCGCTTCGCCGATATCGGCATCGCGCACCGGCAACCGGGACGGTAAACGATCACGCGCAGCAGCATCCTGGACAAAACGTTTCACGATCCGATCTTCCAGAGAATGGAAGGCAATCACGGCCAACCGTCCTCCCGGCGCCAGGCAAGCCAGCGCTTGGGGCAGGGTTAGCGAAAGTTCCTCAAGCTCGCGATTGAGGTAAATCCGTATAGCCTGGAAGGTGCGCGTCGCCGGGTCCTGGCCCGGCTCGCGGGTGCGGACAGCCGTTGCCACGACCTTGGCAAGCTGTCCTGTGCTGACAATCGGTTCTCGCTCCCGATGCGCAACAATCGCTGCTGCAACCTGTTTAGCAAACCGCTCTTCCCCATAGTCTTTCACCACCTCGGTTATTTCTTTTTCATCTGCCGCGTTCAACCATTCCGCCGCCGTCGGTCCACGCGTGGTATCCATGCGCATATCGAGCGGAGCATCGAAACGAAAACTGAAACCGCGACTCCCGTCGTCCAACTGAGGGGACGACACCCCCAAATCCATCAAAATTCCGTCCACTTGAGCCACTCCACGCGCAGTCAATGCTTCGCGCAAGGTGACAAATCCGGAGTGAACGATTTCGAAACGAGGATCAGAAATCCGCTCGGCCTCAGCAATGGCTTGCGGATCCTTGTCGAAGGCAATCAGGCGTCCTTGCGGGCCCAATTGCGAAAGAATGAGTCGAGAATGGCCACCACGGCCGAAAGTGCAGTCGACATAGACACCGTCGGCTTTTACCGCGAGCGCGTCGACAGCCTCTTGCAACAGCACGGTTCTATGCACAAACGTCACAGTACAATGCCCTGCATCTGATCGGCCAGGAGGGCAGGATCGATGGCCATGACAGCATCAACCTTCGCATTCCACTTGCCGTCATCCCACAATTCAAATTTGTTGCCCATACCAACCAGCGCTACTTCTTTGTCAAGCTGCGCACGTTCACGCAATCTGGATGGCACGAGTACCCGGCCGGCGGAATCGAGCTCCAGTTCTTCGGCAAAACCAATAATGACGCGGGCAACCGCTGCCTGGGGGCCGGACAACTTGCGCAGTTGTTCGTAGATCGGTTGCCATTCTGATTTTGGATACACCAGCAGGCACCCTTCGGGATTCAGGGTAATCATGATGCGGTTATCGCTCATCCCGGACAGCAGCTCGCGATGCTTGGCCGGTATGGCCAAACGCCCCTTGCTATCCAGATTAAGAGTTGAAACACCGCTAAACATTTTTACCCCGTTACTTTGCAGAAATCCCCACAAAACCCCACTTTTTCCCACTCCGCCCCACTATAGCTAAAAAAAAATGCCGGCACAAGCGCCGACAAAGTCTTTTTCTCTTTTTTATACAATCACTTACGCGGAATTAGTAAGGTGTAAAAACATGTAAATAAATAACGGGGAAGCACTCATACTTAAAGTGCTACTTTAAGTATGAGCAGCAATTCGCACAGAAACCAGCACCTATTTGTCAGCGAGCCGCGTTAATCACCGATAGACGGTGCGCATGCACCCACTCGCGCCACTGGGCAAACAGCGCCGGGGTACGTGCCGCCAAAACCGAACGCTGCCAAGGCGTGGCCGACCAGAAATCATCTGTTTCCAGCGTAGCCACACAACCGCCAGCCTCCTGCAAGATCAATGCACCAGCGGCAAAATCCCAGAGCTTCTGTGCGCCATGCAGCATCAAATCCATACGCCCAGCCGCCAACCAGCACCAATCCAGCGTGGATGCGCCAAAGCTGCGCTGCGCATAAAACGGGCGATGACTGGTCACTTGAGCCGCCAAGTCCGCCGGCAAGCGTTTCATGCTGATAGCCGCCATGGCCTGAGCCAATGGCCGCGCTTCCTTGGCACACAACACCTCACCATTGTGCCAAGCGCCTTGCCCGGATATCGCAGTAAAACAGTCCCCCAGCAGCGGGGCATAGATGATTCCGACCACAGGACGGCCCGCTCGCATCAGCGCAATGGAAATAGCAAAGCAGGGTAACCCGTGGGCAAAGTTGGTTGTACCATCAATCGGATCGACCACCCACAACCCGTCTTGATTTTCCTCCCATAACCGATGTTGATCGTCGTCCGTCATCTCCTCCCCCAGCACAGGAAAGGGGGCTAACTCGGGCAAAAATTGCATCAAAGCCTGCTGCGCCGCGATATCGGCCGCTGTCAACAACCCGCCGTCCGGCTTGATTTCAGCGGTCACATGCAGGAAACGCGGCATGATTTCTTCCCGCGCAACGCGTTGCGTGACTTCCTGCAAAGAAAGTAGTAAAGCAAAATCGCTCAAAATTCGCCCTTCCAGCCATGCATTACAGACGGATCAAAAAAACAGCAGTGTCATCAGACCAAAAAGTGGCAACAACACTACGCTCGACCACAACATAAAACCGAAAAAACCAGGCATCTCTACATTCCGATGCTCGGCCATCGCTTTCACCATGAAATTGGGGGCATTGCCAATATAGGTATTGGCACCCATGAATACCGCCCCCATCGAAATAGCTAACAGTGTCCGTGACAACGGCCCCATCAGTTGAACCGGGTCGCCAGAACTGAGATTAAAGAACACGAGGTAAGTAGGCGCATTGTCCAAAAAACTGGACAACACCCCAGTCATCCAGAAATACATGGAATGAATAGGGGCACCATCAGGTCCGCTAACCAGAGAAACCAGCCCTGCCAATGGCCCGTTCGGGCCAGCCTTAAGCATTGCAATAACCGGCGTGATCGTAATAAATATGGTGACAAAGAGTTTGGCAACTTCCTGCATCGGAAACCAGTTGAACTCGTTCCCCGAGCGAACCATTGCCGGCGTCAGCCAGAGCGAAACCAACCCGATAAGCAACAGCAGCACATCCCGGACAGCATTTTGCAACGCGACCTGCGTACCCCAGACATTGAATTCCACACCTGACTTCCACATACCGGAGAGCAACACCGCGCCGACGACGGCCACAATCAGTAAAAAATTCCAGCCTCCATGTAAACGTAAAGGGTCATCTTTTACTGGAGGCTCATCACCCTTACCTTCACGCCGATAAAACCAGGCATCCACCAGGAAAAACAGGCCAAGCAAATAAAAAGCAGCCACGAGAACGGCGGGGCTCATCGCCCGTACGGTCCAAAAGAAATCGATCCCCTCCAGAAAACCCAGGAACAACGGGGGATCACCCATCGGGGTTAACCCACCCCCCACATTGGCCACCAGAAAAATAAAGAAAACCACGATATGCGCCCGATGCCTGCGATTTTCATTTGCGCGAAGCAATGGACGAATCAATAGCATGGCCGCGCCAGTAGTCCCCATCAGTGAAGCCAGCAAAGTACCCAGCGCCAGAATCCCTGTATTCAGCCTCGGAGAGCCATGCAAATGACCAGACACCAGAATCCCGCCGCTCACTGTATATAACGCGAACAGCAGCAAAATGAACGGCAAGTATTCCACCAGCAAAGCATGCACGACGATTTGCCCGGCATTATTCAATCCGGTCGCCACAAGCAAGGGCAACAACAATGCTGCCCCCCAGAAGGTAGCGACTTTGCCAAAGTGTACGTGCCAAAAATGCGGCAGAACAGCCGGTAAAATGGCGATAGAAAGCAGCATTCCCAAAAAGGGAACACCCCAAAGCAGGCCCGGAGGCCCCTCATGAAACCCAGCAGCACGGGCAAATTCCGGCAACAGCAAGAAAGAACCAGCAATGACGCCAACGATCTTCATCCGCAAACTCCCTGGCATCATTTAAAACCGGCCGAAAAAATAAAAAAGCGGCCTGCTTCGGCCGCTTTCTGAATGCCAAAAATGAATCAGCAGCGCACTAGTCAGTTTTTCTTCTCAATCAATTCAATTTTATAGCCATCCGGATCACTGGCAAACGCGATCACGGTAGTGCCATGCTTCATCGGACCAGCCTCTCGGGTAACCACACCACCAAGACGCTTGATCTCGGCACATGCAGCATAAGCATCGGGCACGGACACCGCGATATGACCAAACCCGGTACCAGGTTCATACTTATCGACACCGTAGTTATAGGTCAGTTCAATCGTAGCCCCGTCTTCCTTGCTGCCATAGCCAACAAATACATTGGTAAATTTGCCTTCCGGATAATCCGAACGGCTAAGCACCTGCATCCCAAGCACTTCAGTGTAGAACTTGATGGAACGATCCAGGTCACCGACCCGGATCATGGTATGAAGAACACGCATGGCAACTCTCTTTTCAGGTTAATTGATCAACTAAAGCAGCACAGTGACTCAGAAAAATCAGCGGCGCCATCATGACAGACCGAAATACATTCTCGCTGAAAATCACAGTGGAACAAGCCAACACTGGCAGATTTTATGCCCCCAAGGATTCGGCGACTTGTATTTTTTCGACCCAATACACGTCTTGTTTATCGGAAAAGGTTGACAGATAAAGCGCAGTCTTTATAATCACGCCTCTCTGTACGAGGCGGGTCGTTAGCTCAGTTGGTAGAGCAGCGGACTTTTAATCCGTTGGTCGCAGGTTCGAATCCCGCACGGCCTACCAGTCTTGCACAGAGAATAAAAGCGCATTACAATGCGCGCCTCGTTGGGTTGTTAGCTCAGTTGGTAGAGCAGCGGACTCTTAATCCGTAGGTCGAGTGTTCGAGCCACTCACAGCCCACCAAAGATATCAAGCACTTAGCCCAACTCACAACGTTGGGCTTTTTGCTTTCTAGAGTCCATGTAGCCACCATGTAGCTTTTTCGTCAATACATTGGCAACACCAGAAACCGTTGCAGCATGCGAGCGTGGCGAAATTGGTAGACGCACTGGATTTAGGTTCCAGCGCCGCAAGGCATGGGAGTTCGATTCTCCCCGCTCGCACCAGTTAAAAACCAGTCGAGTAGCAAGCTTAGCCCAGCCATCAAGATTGGGCTTTTTGCTTTCTAGTGCGCGCGCAGCCATCCTGTAGTCTTTTTCTGCAACAACTGGCCACATCAGCTACTGTTCCAGTATTAGGAAAAATCATCTCAAGGGACTTGTGATGAAGAAAACCATCTTGTTATTCATTGGGTTATTCATTGCTGCCAATGCAAAAGCTTTGGACGTGAGTTTAGACATAGGGGTAATCCCCAACAACTTCAAACCCATCATTGAAATTAAGACAAACCTGCCACCGGGAACCGAATTCACGGCATCGATAGTCAATCCAATAAATCGAGGGGGTACCGGCGCTGGCGCTTGGATGGACGCGAAAGTATCGAATTCATACATCGTGCGGTTTGTGCCACCCCAGCCTGTGCCTGCGGGAATCTATGCAGCCCATGTTGGCATGCATCTTACCCAAGGTCAGCCCAAAAATGTGCTCCGTGTAATTGGTAACGACGGCGAGCTACTAACTGGGGATTATATTTCTACAATGCCAGGGGTGGGTCGGGGTATCTATACAAGCTTTTGGTTTGAGGTTGCCACAGACGGCTCGGTGCACAATTTTGCACCATGAAGTGGCACCTTACCCGTTTGGGACTACAGGCGCTCCCACCACGCTTTGCGCGTTTTGGTCAGCGCCCAAAGTTTCGCCTGTGCCGCATGTAGCTCTTGGGTTGCTTCTTTGATGGCCAGTTGCTTGCGCTTCTGACCAACAACCACATTCTTAGAGGATGCCGCTTTGCCTGCCGTGGTTCGCGGCCCTGTGGATTTCGCCCAAGGCTTCCATGAGTGGATAAGTGCCGCCTGCCGGGCCTTTTGTTCGTCTGTCCACGTCCTAGCCATCGTGTCACCCGTAATAGTTCGTTTTGTGTGGAAATGCGGAGAAACTCAGGAAAACTGATCGCCATAACCCGCACCATTATTGGGATTGCTGTTGCAAAACCCTATCGGAAACCGTGAAAAAATCCACAACTATAACTGCCGGCATAATGCCTTCCTCTCCGTGGCAAAGGTTACGCCATCTCATCAGCAGCCCATGCCTGAGTTTGGACAGTCTGATTCATTGGCATTGGCACAAACTCACCTGTCATCTCATCCCTACCCGCATCATCAGTACAGATGGCAACATCTAGATAGTCTCCGCCTAACGGAGTAGGCGAAGGCATGTTATCCCTTTGCATAGCTCCGTCAGGCGGAGTAGCAGGCAAGCCCTTTACTCCGCCTGCCGGTGCTATCCGCATGTGCTCTACTCCGCCTGCCGGGGGTCGCTTTTTGTTTTTCAGATAAGCACCACGCTCGAACCCGTTACGCTGAATATCCATTTCCGGCGACCAGTCCAATGTTTGCCACGTCAGGGCATACCAGCTTGCCTTGTTGGGACGTTGCCCTTTGCGCGTTTCCTGAATCAAACCAGACTCAAGCAAATGCGCCTTGGCTCGGTTAATCACGTCGGCGCTTTTCCAGTTACGCGGGGCCAGGAATTTGTCACACAACACCAACTTGCCATTGTTCGAGCCTGTATATTGCCGGGCCAGTTCAAGCAGTAGAGCGCATGAAGGATAAGGCAACCCTAAGTAAGCCGGACTATCCAGCACCACAAACGGTAGCGCTACAAACTGCTGACCATCCCGCCCGGTAGATTTGCGTTTGCCCCGGCTCATGGTCGCACCCCGCACAGGCACAGCCGGCAATGCCACAGAAGGCGTGCTATTGCGCGTCTCAGCGTGGTTAGCATGGTGTGGCCTCCCGCGTAGCTTTCCATTCCAGATACAGGCGACGGTCATTGTCGGTGAATCGGTATTGTCCGGGGTGGGTCCCCTTTCCATCGCGGTCACGTTTGGGGATTCGCTTGCATGGTATTTCCAGCCCCTTGCCCTGCAACTCGTCAATTAGTTGCGGGCCATTGGAGGCACCAGCAATCTTATCCACATCCTCGCGCATTCTCGGGTGGGCTAGCAGTGCTTCAAGTACGCGCAAGTGTCGCGGGTTGTTGGTGCCAGCAAAGCAGCCTATTAGTTCAGTATTGGGAAACAGGTCTGGCTGCTCTGGTAGAATGTCCTTGTCACAGGGCGCTTGATTTTTCTTCGGAGGAATCGGGCGCTTTTTCATTTCAGCCCCCCCCGTTCAGCAATGCAGCAAGGTCTGCTACCCGCCAAGCCAGTCGCCCATGAATGCGAATCGGTCGGATTGGTCCATTCTCTAGACAGGCCCATTTGCGCAAAGTTTGACTGGCACGATTAATTGCTATAGCGGCTTCATTGGTTGGCAGTGTGTCGCGGTTGCCAGCGACGGCGGCAAGTCCGTATGGAATGGCTGCTTGAACTACCCCGTCATAGGTTTGATGGATGGTTTTCACGGTGTATCACCTTTCCCCGCTGAGGGGCGTTGTTGATTGGTGATACAGATTGTTTCGCATAAAAAAGCCCACTTTTTCATAGCGGGCGTGGCGGGGGCTTTACGGATTAGCGGGGGCTTAGCGGGGGTATTTATCTTTCCATCTTGAGATGCGCTTCCCCAGATTTTTCAATGACAGTTCTGCTTCTTCTCCTCCTGCACGCTCCCATTTCACGCCTCCAGCGGTGTCCGATTTAACGCAGCTATCTGGATTTCCAGCTCGTGCCTTGAGCATTTGCATAACCCTGCTGGCGGTAGCTTTTTCCCCATCTCGTGTCATTTTTTCTAAAATTTCAACCAACTCTGATTGTAAAGAGTCGGCACGTTCATTATCTTTTCTCTGGTGCTGGTTTTCTGGTTTTGACTCAGTAATAGGCACTTTAAGTACAGGAAACTCACTATGCTCAATAATTTGCGACGCTATTTCATCATGAAAAACAATGGGGTCGGCAACGGTTCCAAATTGAACGGTCAATAGTGTTGCGGGTGAATAAAATTTAATACGACCCGCTTGATACAGCCTATCCAATATCTTTTGGTAGGTAGCTTGCCGGTGCATTTTCAGCAGCATTTTTGCGCCACCCTCCTCTTTTGGCGGGGGAAAAATCTCATTAAATAGCGGATAGATAAATCCTCCCTCCCTTTTGATTATCTTCAATGCCTGTGCATCACCTTCAATGGTTTGAAGGTCCGCCAAGCATTCTGCCGCTTGCGACCATAAAAACCATACCCTCGGCTCGGTAATTTTGTCCATTGCGCCCCCTTAATGGCATTTATCCCTGCACGCCAGCCGAGTCAGAGCGTCCGGTTTTCGTTCGGTCGAACTGGGCGCGGCAACCGCTCTCAGGCCGCCATCAGCGGCGCATGCTGCACCTTGGGCATACCAGCGCAACGGGCTTGCCACAGGTCATAGGCTGCTTGCTCTACAATCCACAAATCAGCCCGGCCACCATTTTCGACCCCCAGCCATCCTTCCAGACGCAGCGCCATTTCTGGTGAGATGGCGGCGCGACCATTTAAGACACGCGACAAGGCGGCGCGGGATACATCCAATTGTTGTGCGGCTTCGGTTACTGATAACCCCAATGCGGGCAATACATCATCACGCAAGGTCAGGCCGGGATGCGGCGGGTTGTACATGCGGCTCATATTCAAATTCCTTTCAGTGGTAGTCCTGATAATCGACCAGCACGGCATCGCCATTTTCAAATCGGAAGGTTATGCGCCAATTGCCGCTAACCATGACCGAGTAATGACCAGCCAGCTCGCCTTCCAATCCGTGCAAGCGCCATCCGGGCAAATTCATATCCTCTGGCGCTTGGGCTTCATCCAGCCGTGACAGTTGTCGACCAAGGCGCGGCGCATGGTGTGGTTGGATGCCAGCCTTGCTGCCAGTTTCAAAGAAGGCTTGCAGCCCTTTATGACGGAAAGTCTTAATCATGGGTTATTGTATAGTGTAGCGTTACGGTTATCAATGGGTGGAAATTACACGCAATCCCGGCCTTGCTTGTAAGGAGTCAACCTCGATACCGGCCTGTTCCAGAATCCATGCCTCGATTTTACTGTGCCACATGCGCAGCAGGTCTAGTGGGCGCTGGCGGTAATGCTTTTCTGCCGTGGCGCTGGGCTTATGCCCCATAATTTGCGCTGATATGCCGACGGGGGTTTCTACCCACTCGCACAATGTGCCGAATGACCGGCGCAGTCCGTGCAAGGTAAGCACCGGCAAGCCCGCATTGACCACGGCACGGCGATGTTGAATCGCAGGCTCTTGCAACCGTCCAGACGCAGCGGTCGGACTACTGAACACCCATTGATTGCGGCGCGGCAATGAAGCCAGCAGAGATGCTACAAACGGCGTTAAGGGAATGACGCGTTCGCCATCTACCTTGTCGTGAATTGTAATGCTCAGCCATTGAAAATCCACATCCTGCCATTTCACCCATTCCAGTTCTTCACGGCGGGCACCAGTCAGCAACAAAGCTTGCAAGTAGGCACTGATAACCGGGTTTGGAATCTTGCGCACATTTTCAAACCAAGGCTTTAGCTGTTCACGTTGCAAACAGTCCGTCTTGGCCTGCTTCTTGGGTAAATGGTCGCGGCTAACCTTGCGGCTACACGCATCAGGACTTGCCAAGTTAGCGTATTCGGGGCGGTCATCACACCAGTTCAGGAAAGCACGTAGCAGGCGATAGGCAAGCGCGGCCTGTGTCGGGCGTTGCGCTACTTCATCTTTAAGCCATGCACCTACACGGTCAGCGGTCAGGTCAGACAGTCGCACCGGAGCCAGTGAAGCCAATACGGCTGCTTTCAGCGCCTTGGTGTCGTCGCCTTCGCCCTTGGTGCGTGCTGACAAAATCAATTTTTGATGGTCGACCAGATGGCGGGCACTCCACATGTGGCGGCGTGCCTCAATGTATACCGCCCATGCATCACCCAAGGTCGCGTCATGGCGGAATTGTTCAACGGCAGCAGCCTCAACCTTGGCGCGCTGCTCTGTAGCCACTTGGCGCGGGTCTATGCCTTGGTCGGTTAATGCCTTGAGGCGCGTAGCTTCGGCCTGCGCCTTGCCAATATCCCACGTCCTCACATCGCCAATGGTCACACGTAGGTTTTTGCCGTTCAACTTAGTTTCAAAGACGTAACTCTTGGCCCCGGAAACAGTGACGCGCAAGGCTAAACCCGGCGTCTTGCCATCCCGGTAGATGGTCTGCTCCTTGCCCGTTTCGCACTCGTAACCAGCCACCCGGCCCGCCGTGAAATTTTCCCGCCTTGCCATTGCACCTATCCTCATGTAGCCACCATGTAGACTTATTATAGGCACAATGGGGAATACATGGGAAACTGCAATCTATAGGGAAACCAGAACAAACCTAGTATTTATGCGGCTTATAAAGGTTTTTTAGCGTGGCAATCAACAGAGGGAAATCATAAAATTGTCGGACTCTTAATCCGTAGGTCGAGTGTTCGAGCCACTCACAGCCCACCAAAGAATTCAATGGCTTAGCAGCGATGCTAGGCCATTTTCTTTTCCGGTACGCCGTAACCACATCATAGCAAGTTCGAACCGGATCGATCCCGGAAACGACAGCACTCAGAGGGCTCGGCATCAAGCCGATCAAGTGCCACTCGTGGTTCTGACCTCATCCACCATAAGTGTTTAACTCCAACATCATTTTCAAGCTTGGCGGTACGCCCAGCTTTATTTTTGAACACTTATCTGTTCCAGTTGGAAGTAATGCCCGTCAGCAAACAGCACGTATTCTTCTACTGGGTGCTCATGCTCACCACAGTGAAGACTAAAAATATCGTAACTCTCCGCGGCATGTGTCTTCTCTCCAAAATGGGTGTTCAAAGGGTCTTCATTTTCTGCACGATTCAGATTGGCCAATGCTTGCTCAAGCGTTTCAAACACGGCGCGGCTGGTCCGGTAAACTTTGCGAATTTCCATGAGTGGTTCCCCTTGTGTTTGTTGTCAACTTTTGCAGATTCCGAGCCCTTGTTCATGCTAGGCCGAGATTTCCACGATATCTACTGTCCTGTCCGAGCAGTTCATCGCACCGAGAAAGTGCCGCCAGTTATTTATACCTCCTTGCCAATGCTGCACATGAAAACAAATAACCCATAAAAACAATGCACTATCAAACGTAACTGCTAATTTTATTTGATGGCAAGGTATTTGCTACGTCTGCAGTCGCATGGCAAACCATGCTGTGCAACAGAAGGCCAGAACCCAACAGGTACTGGCCGTCCTCGTTTTATAAAAATGAATAAAGGAAAGAACATGCTTGGACGTATGAGTATTGGAAGAAACCTGGCAGCACTTGCCCTTGTGGTGGTATCACAGCTCGCCATGGCGGCAGATCGCGCCCACATCGTGGTGCTTGCCACGGGTGGCACAATCGCCGGCGCAGGCGCAGATGCGGCAAACAGCGCTACCTACCAAGCAGCCAAAGTTCCCGTCGATAAGCTAATCGCAGGCATTCCGGAACTGGCCAAAGTGGCAGACGTAACTGGGGAGCAGGTTTTCCAAATTGCATCCGAGAGCTTTACCAATGACAACCTGATGACGTTGGGCCGTCGTATTTCTGCGCTGGTCAAAGACAGCAAGGTCGATGGCATTGTCGTCACGCACGGCACGGATACTCTCGAAGAAACGGCGTTCTTTCTCAACCTCGTTATTCACAGCGACAAGCCCATTGTTGTCGTTGGCTCCATGCGTCCGGGAACAGCCATCTCTGCCGATGGTGCGTTGAATTTGCTGGATGCGGTTTCCGTTGCAGCCAATCCGCAGGCACGTGGCCGCGGAGTCATGGTGGTAATGAACGATCAGATAGATTCCGCGCGCGATGTTTCCAAGACCATCAATATCAAGACCAATGCATTTGTGAGTCAGTGGGGCGCACTCGGCATGATCGTGGAAGGCAAAAGCTACTGGTTCCGCAAGATTGATAAAAAGAACACGCTGACATCCGATTTCGATATCGACCGCCTCAAAGAACTGGCCCCAGTCGAAATTGCCTATTCCTACGGCAACGTAAGCAAGACCGCCTATGAAGCTTTTGCCGCAACTGGTGCCAAGGCCATTGTCCATGCAGGCACAGGTAACGGCTCGGTTGCCGATCGCATGGTGCCAGTATTGCGCAACTTGCAAGATAAAGGGGTTCAGATCATTCGCGCATCTCGTGTTTGGGGCGGCTTCGTTTTGCGCAATGCCGAACAGCCTGACGACAAATATGGCTGGGTGGTAGCGCATGACTTGACCCCGCAAAAGGCCCGCATCTTGGCCGCCGTCGCCATCGCTAGTGGCTACGATGCAGCGGCTCTGCAAAAGGCATACTGGGAATACTAAGTCACATAGCTAATTAGCTTCTGGAAGCCCTTGTATCCAACGGATGCAAGGGCTTTTGCTTAATCATCATGCCGGACACATTGGCAAAATTGGCCAAGCCCCCTTTGTCTATATTCCAGCACAGTCACGAAAAAGAGCGGGACTTGCGAAAGCTCAGAGAACCCAAAGCACCTGACCCAGAAAGACAACTTGCCCTGACCTGTCGGTTGGAATAAATTCTCCTGTAATAACCCCGAACTACATTCACTCCCCAGATCCCGCCCGGTTCACCGTTGTATACCGGCAAGGAGAAGCACAATGAATATCCGGTCGCCTATATGCAGCTCGGACAAGCATTACAAACTCCTTCCTTGCTCACTGGTCGGATGGTCGCCATTTGCCAAAAACAAAAACACGGGTGTTTGGCAAATCATTGCGACCCTCATCTTCGCCTGGGCCATGCTCGCTTGCTCGCTACCGGCAGCGGCCCGAGAAACGAAAATCCGCTATTTCCCCTCCGGTACGATCTACGAATACCGCTGGAAATTGCTCGAATTGGCGCTCGCACACACTCAAACGGCCGACGAATCCTTCCATCTTGAGGCCTACACTGAAGACATCACCCAGAATCGCGGCATACAGTTGCTGCAATCAAAAGAAATCGACGTGATCGCACTGGGAACCAACGCCGAACGCGAATCGCAGATGCTTCCTATCAAGATTGATATCTCGCGGGGCATCGTCGGCTTCAGGTTATTCGTGATTCGCGCTACCGATCAGGCGCGTATTGCAAAGATGAGCGACAAAGCATTGCATACGCAACTGACCTTTGGCCTGAACAGCCAATGGGCCGACCTGCCCATTATGCAAGCCAGTGGTTTTACCGTTGAAACATCGACTGGTTATGAAAACCTGTTTGCCATGCTGGCCGCCAAGCGATTCGACGCTTTCCCGCGCGGACTCAATGAAGCCAATCGAGAACTCGATGAGCGTAAACAGCTTTATCCCCAGCTCGCAGTTGAACAGACGAAAGCCCTGTTTTTTCCTTATCCGATTTACTTCTGGGTCAACAAGGACGACACCGCGCTGGCACAAAGGATCGAGCGCGGACTCAAGCTATCGCTGGCCGATGGCTCGTTTCGCAAGTTGTTTGAAAATTACTATGCCGCTGAGATTGCGATGATAAAAACAACCAAACGCCATGTTATCCGTCTTGGCAATCCAGTTCTGCCCAAGGACACGGAGGAACCTGATACTGGATGGTGGTGGCCGCAAAATATCAATCCAAAATGACGCCACGCCTGTGTTTTAGCAAGTGAGCTTGCCTTCCGGCGAAGAGCCCATCTTTCGCTGCACTCAACACGGAATCTTATCTTGAGGGTCACCCAATGTCGCGAACGCAGACGCTCTCCAGACGGCTGCTGTACAAGATGTTCCCGTGGTATCTATTCCTTGCGCTCAGCATGACCGGCGCACAACTGGCCATCCAATATTTCACGGTCAGTCAGAACATCGATAGGGATTTGGCTTCTCTGGGCCGAACGGTCCTTCCCGGCGTCACCGCAGCGGCATGGGAACTGGATGCCCGACAACTCGCCTCAGTCGCGCATGGCATTCGGCAAAATGCCATTGTCACCGGCATTCAGATCGAATCGGTTAGCGGCAAGATCCTCGTGACCGATGGCAGCTTGCCAACCCGGCCCAACAACAATGGGGATATTTTTCCAAGCCAATTCAGGCAGTCCGTGATCCCGCTGGTCTATTCGTCGCAGCGTGGCGAAAACCACTTGATCGGCCAGCTAAAAATGTATTCGAACCGTGATGTGATCTGGGATCGCATCAAATACAACTTCTGGATGGTGTTGCTCAATTCCAGCATTTACATCATCAGTCTCTGGCTGATTTTCTCGTGGGCCATTCGCTTTCACTTGTCCGACGCAATGGCGCGCGTTGCCACGGCCGTAGCAAATTGGCGGTTTCAGCCAAACGATGCCCCGGTCGAGAAAATTCATTATCCCTATCGGGATGAACTTGGCGATCTGGTCAATGCGTTCAACGAGAGCCGGACTCAGCTATTCAACTCCCTGCAGGAATTGAACCAGCTCAACCGGAATCTTGAGCAAATCGTTGAGGTTCGTACCCAGGAACTGCAGCAAGCCAAAGAGGAGGCAGAGGCAGCCAATCTTGCCAAGAGCCAATTCCTGGCCAATATGAGCCACGAGATTCGTACCCCGATGAATGCCATTCTCGGCATGATTTACCTCGCGCTCAAAGGCAACTTGTCCGCCGACCTGCATAACCATCTGTCCAAAGCCCAAGGAGCAGCCCATTCACTGCTTGGCATCATCAATGACATTCTCGATTTTTCCAAAATCGAAGCCGGCAAGCTTGAAATTGAAAATATCGAATTTGGCCTGGACAAGGTGCTGGAACAACTGACTGACGCGATCAGCTATCAGATCGGCCACAAAGATATCGAATTCTTGATTCGTTACGACGTGGATATTCCGCCGATACTGGTTGGTGATCCGCTGCGACTTGGTCAAATCTTGTTGAACCTGTGCGGGAATGCGGTGAAATTCACCGAAAAAGGTGAAGTTGAGCTGGCCTTCCGCAAACTGTCTTCCTCTCAAATCGATTTAGTCATACAGACAAGCGTACGAGACAACGGTATCGGTATGACGCTAGAGCAGCAAAACAAGCTGTTCCAGGAATTCACGCAGGCAGATCAATCGACCACACGCCATTACGGTGGCACAGGACTGGGACTGGCAATCAGCAAGAATCTGGTAGAGATGATGGGCGGACGGATTTGGGTCGAAGAATCACAGCCGGGCCGCGGCACCACGATCTGCTTCACCGTTCAGCTCAAGATTGCGCAGCAGCCCCAAGCGCGCTGCAATGAACTCCTTGAGCAAGCCGGCCCGCTACTGCAGGGTATTCGCGTCCTGGTCGTGGACGACAATGAAGTATCGCGGGAAATCTTGGCCGAAATGTTGCGCTTCCTCCATCTGGAAGTCAGCACCGCGCCCAATGGCCCAGCCGCGCTCAATGCCCTCAAGACAGCAACAGACAAACCGTTTGATCTGGTGCTGATGGACTGGAAAATGCCGGGCATGAATGGCGATGAAGCTGCCCAGCGCATTCATCGCGATACTACGCTGGTCCGCCAACCCAGAATCGTGATGGTCACCGCCTATGGCCGGGAAGATGTCATCCGCCTGGCCAATCAGGCTGGCGTCGATGGCTTTATCATCAAACCGGTATCCCCTTCCACCTTGCTGGACACGATTCTCTCGGTGGTCGGTCGAGGAAGAATTTTGGCCGGTGAACAACGCGCCCCGTTGCCCACCCTAACACCGCCCGAGGTCAACGACTTTAGCAATATGAATCTGCTGCTGGTCGAAGACAATGACATCAACCGCGAATTCGCCGGGGAACTGTTGCGCAGTCATGGCATATTTGTCGACGAGGCCATCAACGGCAAAGAAGCACTGCAGAAAGTGCAGCACAACCACTATGACGCCGTATTGATGGATATCCAGATGCCCGTCATGGACGGGCTGGAAGCAGCCAGGCGCATTCGCGAACTAGCCAAGACACCGGACGGAGAACGTTTTGCATCGTTGCCGATTATTGCGATGACCGCCTTGGCAATGGCACAAGATTCTGAAAAAAGCCTGGCCGCCGGCATGAACGATCACATTACCAAGCCTATCGATCCGGACCGTTTGATGTCGGCGCTGGCCCAATGGGCGACACTGCCCATCCAAAGGGCAACGTCAGGCCTTGAACGTTCCCCCGAAACCTCGCCAGCGCCTGGTCAAACTACCGACCTGATGGCACTAACCAGCCTTGATGCCAAACAGGGCATTCGGCGTATTGGCGGCAGAGAGGACGCCTATCGCAAGCAGTTGCGTCGTTTCCGGGAGAACTATGCCAATGCCGCGACAAAACTGCAGCAGCTGATCTCCGTAAACATCCAACAGGCCGAAGATTACTGCCACGCACTGAAGGGCATCACCGGCAATATTGGCGCCACCGCCTTGTATGAAAAAATCTCAGCCATCGATGCCCAACTCAAGATGGGCAAACTGCCTGATACTGACTTGCTGACTGCACTGAATACGCTCATGCAGGAAGTCATGCGAGACATCGACAGCCTTCCTGCGGGCACCGCGCCCGCCCCCACAGTCCCATCCGCATTGCTCGACCCTGTTCAGTTGCAGGTACATCTGGAACAGCTAGCTCATGCTTTGGTTTACGATCTGGGGAGCGCTGAACCCATGCTCGCCGCATTGCGCACCGGACTCAGCGACACGCCACTGGAGCCACAGATTGCCGCCATTGCAGCCCGGCTCGACTTGTTCGAGATCGATGAAGCGCTGATACTTCTAAAGCAGCTCCAACAACGTCTGACATCGACAACCTGAGTGAAACCATGACTGATATCGCCAACGGATACACCAATGGACGCAGCCGAATTCTGATCGTCGATGATGCGCATGAAAACCTGCATACGTTGATGAATATCCTGCGCGACGACTTTGCAATTTCTGCCGCCACCAGCGGCAAAAAAGCCCTCGAACTGGCGCAGTGCGCGCCGCAACCCGACCTGATCCTGCTCGATATCAAGATGGCGGACATGGATGGCTTTTCCGTGCTCGCTCACCTGAAAGCCAATCCGGTGACCGCCGACATCCCGGTCATTTTCGTCACGGCCCTGTCAGATGCCACCGACGAAGCAAACGGACTCAGGCTCGGAGTCAACGATTACATCACCAAACCCGTCCACCCCGAGCTTCTGCGACAGCGCATCCGCACTCAACTCGAATTGCAGCGCTATCGCAGGAATCCGCTCATGCTGGATATCCACGAACATGTCGATCCTGCCCGCCCACCCACACTGCTGGTCGTTGACGATCTGCCGGAAAACATCCACGAACTGCTTGAAGCACTGAAGAACGACTACCGCATCATGGTTGCCCGTAACGGCGCCAAGGCGCTGGAATTGATTCAAGGGGCAACTCCGCCCGACTTGGTGTTGCTGGATATCGTGATGCCGCAGATGAATGGCTACGAAGTCTGTCGCAATATCAAGGCCACCCCCAGAGGCAATCGCATCCCCGTTATTTTCATCACCGTGGTGGATGCCACGCAAGACAAGGTTCATGGATTCAATGTTGGCGCGGCCGACTACATCACCAAGCCTTTCGACATCGATGAAGTACGCGCTCGGGTACGCACCCACCTGGAACTTGCCCGCCTGCGGCACTTCCTCGAACAACAAGTAGCACAGCGCACCGCATTGCTCGAACAAAGCGAGGAGAAGTACCGCATTCTGGCTGATTATTCGCCCAACTGGGAGTACTGGCTGGCACCGAACGGCAGCTATCTCTATGTCTCGCCAGCCAGCCTGGAAGTATCGGGGTATGCGCCATCCGATTTCTTTGCCGATGGCGATCTGATGGAAAAAATCATCCATCCTGACGATCTGAGCACCTGGAAATCGCACGGCCCCGCGGCAGCCCATACCACGCTGGACCTGCTGATTTTCCGCATCCGCACCAAGGACGGCGATGAGCGCTGGATAGAGCATGTCTGCAAACCGGTTTTCGATGCCATAGGCAAGCCTTTGGGGAAACGCGGGTCGCATCGCGACGTGACGGAACGCCTGCTTACCGAGCAGAAACTCGACTACATCACCTATCGCGATCCGCTGACCGGTTTGCCCAATCGCATCTTGTTCGGCGAATTGCTGTCGCATGCAATTTCACACGCCGAACACAGCCAGAGCCAATTCGCCTTGCTGTTTCTTGGTCTCGACAATTTCAAGACGATCAATGAGAGCCTGGGCCACCACCGGGGCGACCAGTTGCTGATCGAAGTGGGCAAACGGCTTCAGGCGCTGTGGCCGGAAAGCAATACGATCGCGCGTATCGGCGGTGACGAGTTCAGTATCCTGCTTGACCACAGCGAGGACATGCCGTGGACTGACCTGATGGCACAACGCGCCATCGACAGCCTTGCGCAACCGTTTATCCTTGACGGCAACCACATCTATATCGGGGGCAGCATCGGCATTGCCCTTTATCCATCAGACGGTAGCAGTGCCGAAACCCTGCAAAGCAGCGCCGACGCGGCACTCCATCAGGCCAAGGAACAAGGCCGCAGCACCTTGCGCTTTTTCTCACCGGAAATGATGAATCGTGCCCGCGTTCGCCTGATCCTTGATGCCGATTTACGCCATGCCCTGGATAACGAGGAATTGCTGCTGCACTACCAACCACAGGTCGATCTGGTCAATGGACAGATCGTCGGACTCGAAGCGCTGGTGCGTTGGCAACATCCGGTACGCGGGATGATTTCGCCAGCTGAATTCATCCCGCTGGCGGAGGAAAGCGGGTTGATTGTGCGTTTGGGCACGTGGGTATTGCGCAAGGCGTGCCAACAGGTCAGACAATGGATAGATATCGGGCTGGCACCGCATCGAATGGCGGTGAATGTTTCCGCAGTCCAGCTCAGCCGCGGCGATTTGGTCAAATCGGTCAAAGAGATATTGCAAGAATCCGGCATTCCGCCCGAATTGCTTGAATTGGAAATCACCGAAAGCTGCGTCATGGTCGATCGCGAGCAATCGTTTCAGACCATCGCAGCGCTCAAAGCCCTAGGCGTGCGACTCTCCATTGATGATTTTGGTACCGGTTATTCTTCGCTTTCATATTTGCAGCAGCTCGAAGTGCACCAGCTAAAGATCGATATCTCTTTTATCCGCGACATGATGACCAACCGTGACAATGCCTCGATCGTCAAGGCGGTCATCGCGCTCGGACACAGTCTTGGCCTCGAAATCGTCGCCGAAGGCGTCGAAGAGTATGACCAGGCACATTACCTACTGTCTTTGCATTGTGACGTGATGCAGGGCTATCTGGTGAGCCGCCCTCTGCCAGCCGATGACATCACCCGCTTTATGGCCGAATTCGTTCCACCCCGTATTTCTATCGAAAATGAAGCGTCATCCACATTGTTACTGTTGAACGACGAAGCATGCAGCGTGACCTCGCTCAAACGTTTACTCCGGCGCGAAAACTATCACCTGCTCGTGGCAGGCGAAACGGAAGCGGCCTTGGCATTGCTGGCCGAACATCAGGTGGGCGTGATCCTGGTCGACGAACGTATGGCCGACACAGCGTTTTTCTCCCGTCTTCGCGCCATGCAACCCAACGCAGTGCAGATGGTGCTGTCCAGCCATACTGACGCGGACAACGTTCGCGGAGCGATCAACCGCGGCGAGATTTTCAAGCTGCTCCCCAAGCCGTGGAACGAGGCGGAGTTGCTTGAGGCCATCCATGCGGCATTTCGCCATTATGGCGAGTCGGTGCATGGCTGAT
>JARLJJ010000228.1 GCA_031291275.1 Formivibrio sp. | reverse complement strand
GATGGCTATGTCTGGTTCGAGACCACCCGCGCGGTGACGCCGCTGGGAATGGAGCGACCGAAAGATATGGTGGAATCCTATCCCTTCGGGCTTTGAACGGCCGATATCCAATCGGCGAAAGGATCCATGCCGGGATTTTCAGGTCCCAAAAGAAGGGCCGCGCAATCAGTCGCGCAAGCTGAGGATGTACTCAGAGACGTCTCTGATTTCCTTCTGTGTCAGATTGTAATCAGGCATGCTGGTGTGGGGCGTGCCCAGGAATACCCTGAGCGAGGTCACGGTCGTCGACTTCATTCGCGCAATGGCGGGAAAAGATGGAATTACATCAGTTCTACCGACCGGCGGAACTTTTCCATCGATAACATGGCATCCAGAGCACCAAGTTTTCGCAATTCTTTCGCCGTTGGCCGCGTCCTGTGCCAAAGCGCCGGTACAGAAATTGCCAAGCAAGGCTACGATAATTAGACCGATGTGACGGCCAGATCTGATGCGTGACATTGTTTCACCCTGATGGGACCACCGAAGACAGGTGCCCCGTTTCTATTTCGTGCCCGTAGGTCGGCACGTCGACCTGCTTTATCGGGATCCGATTGACTTCATGTATCAGCGGCTGAATTATTAAACGATTGATGCACAAAAATGAGTTTTCAAAGCCATCGAGGAATTGGCCGGATGGTGGATCAGTGATTGGAGAAGTGGTGATGCCCAATGATGTTCTCCCGGCCGATAAGCAGAAATTCGCTGCCGCATACGGGACCTATGTTGAAAAGATAACTTCTGCATTGGAAGCCCTTAACACACATGGGCAGGACTCTGCACAATTTGCGGAGGCCGATAAGAGAGCCGGAGAAGCACAAAAGGCACTTAGCGCGATACAGGGATACAAGGGAGGACATTGGCGTAGCTAAAGACGCGCAAAACATGCGCCCCGTGCGAGCCAACGCCAAGCCCCCTCAAGATCTATTTTGCACGGTCATGGTCATATTCGAAGAAAATTGTGTCGGCGCGGTGAGTTTCCTTGTCGAAGCCCGGAACGCAGATAAGTTTTCTGCTTTTGAATCCGGCCTCTAATACTTCTGCCTCGGTCATCCGCAGCTGGCTCGCCAGAAACAGGACCGTACGCCGGCCGAGATCGTCCTTGTGCCGTTTGCCCTTTCTCTCGCTCTTGAGGAATTGCTCCAGCCGGCGGCGGCGCATCAGCAGATCGAGCTGATACCAGCCATATGCGGCAACTGCGACGATCGCCAGGGAGATGGTGGCTATGTCGGACGCGGCACTAAGCCAGATCACGTCGTGTTCCTCATGACGGTGCGCCGCTGCCGCTAATAGCCAACCGTGCCCGATCGGGCATCGGCATGCGTAGAGAGGTAATGCCGCAAGGCGGAAAAGAGCTCAGCGGCATGGGCGATCCGCCGTTCATCGAGTGCCTTGTGGATATCCTG
>JARLJJ010000227.1 GCA_031291275.1 Formivibrio sp. | reverse complement strand
GAAGGTCGATCCAAAGACTGTACAGGGAATGTTGAGGCACAGCGACATCCGCACGACCATGAACCTGTATACCCAGGACGACCAAGACGAAAAGTTGGCAGCGCAAGGCGCCTTCCTAAGCGCGGTAGGACTTGGAAGTCGTTTAGTGCAGTGATTTGTGGATTGGATTGTGGATTGTCACTGTGGGTGCCATACAAGCTTAAGTCCTTTGCTTTGTATGGCGGGGACGACGGGGCTCGAACCCGCGACCTCTGCCGTGACAGGGCAGCGCTCTAACCAACTGAGCTACGTCCCCAGATTGTTTTTCAACAATTTGGATTTATGTCACATAGAAGGAGAAGTTTCGTAGCTTTCGCTATTTTCGCTCTCTTCTACCGTTTCGCTGGTCTGGACCGAATTTCCGGCCGTTTTGGACACCATGTGGACGCCAAACTGGACACCAAATCAGCAAAGCCAACAACGAAATATAGTGTATCAGAGGACTCGGGGTTTTGGTGTTCACCTGCCAGGGGACAGAGCTTAAAAACCGCACCCGTTTGCAAACCTGGCCATCCTTGATGGTTTGCACTTTACCGGTCCAGGCGGATTAAGCCTCAGTTGGAGCGTACCCTGGCGGGCTACGTTGCATTCGGCTGCCTGCATCAAGCGATGCCTTCCTGCTCGACATCCTCAAAGACGAACTCTTCGCCATTGAAAGCGAAAAACTCTCCGGCACTGTCTCCGCAGCCGAATATGCCCAGATCAAGATCGGGCTCGACACCGTTCTCAAGCGCGCCTTGAAGCGAAAGTAGAGAGCATCGTGGAAGTCGTTTTGCTGGTCAGCAACCACGCCAAGCAGCGGCAATTCTGAAATGCGCCTTCGATCAATTCGCATAAGGCAGCCTTGCGTTGGAATCTGATATATCGTATATTTCGTAATACCCCGTTCACATTGGCGCTCCGGCCTACTTGAACGCCTTTCCTTTCATGGCACATTCCTAATTGCTGGTCCACCACATTGGAGGTCGTGATGAAGCATACCCAATCGCTTTGTATTTTTATTTTTATGGTCACCTGCGCGCTGGTGGCGCGGGGACAATCAACCGCCACACTGTCGGGAACGGTGACCGATCCAAGCGGTGCTGTTGTTGTGAATGCGCACGTGACGGTGCATAGCCTGGCTACGGGCGCAGACCGTGTCATCGACAGTGACTCCGCCGGACTTTATGCCGTGCCGTCGCTTCAGCCCGGAGACTATAGGGTGCAGGCAACGGCTGCGGGCTTCAGCACCTACACAGTGCCCAAAGTTACGTTGGGCGTCGCCAGGCAGGTTACAGTGAACGTGCACCTGGCGGTCTCAACAACCGGTGAGACGGTGCAAGTGGAGAGTGCCAGTCAGGAGATCGAATCCCAAACCATCACCGTTGGTCAAGTGATTGACACCCGATCGGTGCAGGACTTACCGCTGAACGGCCGCCACTTTCTCGACCTCACCGTGCTCACGCCTGGAGGCGTTGTGGCTCCAACCTCTGGCAGTCTCACCTCGGCCAGCCGCGGGCTTGGCGCGAATTCATTTATTACCGCAGGAAACCGCGAAGACTCGGTGAACTTTCAGATCAATGGCATCAACCTCAACGATATAAGTCAGAACCAGATCACTTTTCAGCCGTCGATCAGCACCACTTCTGAGTTCAAGATCAATAACTCGACCTTCAGCGCGGAGTATGGCCGCAGCGATGGCTCGATTGTGACGGTGGCCACGCGCTCCGGTACGAACCGGTTTCACGGCGAGGCGTTTGACTACTTCCGCAATGAGGCTCTGGACGCGCGCAACTATTTCAACCGCAGCTTCAGCCCAGCGACCGGACTTCCGCTGGCTGCCGGGACAGGGAACAAGGCTCCGCTCAAGCGCGATAACTTCGGAGGAAATGGAGGCGGGCCCATCTGGAGAGATCACACCTTCTTCTACGGAAGTTACGAAGGTCTGCGCCAGCACCAGGGCATTTTGCAGAACAGCACGGTG
>JARLJJ010000226.1 GCA_031291275.1 Formivibrio sp. | reverse complement strand
TTCTGGAATTCGGGCGATGGAGAGGGGGATTGTGTCGGCCGGCAGGAACAAGGAGACGGGCGAGAACAACAAACCAAAGCTGGAACTGGTGCGGCTTACCATTCCGCGCCGGGTGTATACGCAGGCGCACATGGATGTGGTAGCGGAGTCGGTGGAGTCTGTCTTCACTGAGCGTTCAAGCATCCGTGGGTTACGAATGACCTACGAACCGAAGTATCTGCGCTTTTTCCAAGCGCGGTTTGAACCTTTGGACTGAACTAGAAGCCAAACTTCGCGGAGCTTTCAGCGCCAGGCTCCGCGAGGCGCAAAAAGATGGGAGTTATCTATTTGACTACTAGACAATCTGCGTAGCCGACATCGTCGCCGTAGAATCACGTATTCTTACCAACGATTGGCTTTCAATCCTCTTCCAGAAGTGAATACAGCGAGACACATAATGACAAAGGCGCGGCTGGATGGTCTGCTTCTGTTGCTTCTGGGAAGCGCAATGTTTGTCCTTGTGGGCGCGGCGATGGAGCACATCGCAACAGGCTCAATGCAGGATTTCAAGGGAATCTACTACAGCACTCGATGCCTGCTTGAACACTGCGACCCGTACAACGAAGATCAGCTGCTGCATGTTTATCTTGCAGAGGGCGGGGAACAGGTATCCAATGCTCTGGCGCCGGCACAGCGTCAGGTGGTGACGTTGTGCGTGTACTTTCCCACCGTGTTCCTCTTTCTGGCTCCTTTTGCTGTAATGGCATGGGGTCCGGCGCATCTGCTTTGGATGATTCTCACGGCCGCCGGCCTTGTTCTTGCTGCTTACCTGACATGGAGTCTTGGGGCGCGTGCTGCACCCAGACTTTCCGGCGGCCTGATCGGTCTTTTACTGATTTTTAGTGCAGGCCTAATGCTGAATGGCAATTCGGCAGGAATTGCGGTAAGTCTTTGTGTAATAGCGGTTTGGTGCTTTATTAAGGAACGGTTTGCTTGGGTGGGCGTACTGTGTCTTGCAGCAAGTCTCGCTATTAAGCCGCATGACGCGGGCTTGGTGTGGCTCTATTTTCTGTTGGCGGGTGGAGTTAGGCGAAAACGCGCCTTGCAGTGTCTGGCAATAGTCGCACTTCTGGGGATACCATCTATCCTGTGGGTTTCACAGGTTTCGCCGCATTGGGTTCAGGAACTTAAATATAATCAGACGCTTGCAGCGATGCATGGGGGCCTGAGCGATCCACGTCCGGATGCGGTCGGTAGTGGGACGGCTGCAATGATGACCAACCTGCAAACAATCTTCAGCATGATTTGGAACGATGCCCGCATATACGATCTCGCCACCTATTGCGTGTGTGGTGCGCTACTGCTGGTATGGGTACTAACGACCCTGAGATCTCGACAATCGCAGACCAGAACTTGGCTGGCGCTTGCAGCGATTGCCGCTCTTTCGATGCTGCCTGTGTATCATCGACCGCATGATGCGCGACTCCTGCTCTTGACGATTCCTGCCTGTGCTACGTTGTGGGTTGAGGGTGGAGTGCTTGGATGGTTTGCACTCGTGATTAACACAGCAGGAGTTGTGTTGACAGGGGATCTTCCGCTTGCGTTTCTCGTTAGTCTTACGAAGGGCTTGCACATGGATTCAGCAGGATTGCTCGGAATGGTGCTGACGGTGGTTCTGACCAGGCCAGCACCCCTTATCCTGACGGCCATAGGGGCTTTCTATCTATGGGTATACGTGAAGCGTTGCCGCGATCCACTACAAGATTAGGGGCAGGCATCACGTCTGATAACGTATATTCTGTATAGTTCATTTAAGGAATTGCGTTTGCGGGCCGAATTGAGGCTATCGTGGGTCTTCCCTCGTAGTTCTGCTCTTCCCTGAGAGGGGTTACATTTTGTAGTGGCCCAGGTCTTCGTCATTGAGCCCTTCCAGCCAGCCGCGCAATTGATCGGCTGTGGGGCCCTCTGACGGTCCGGATGTATTTAGCTTGGCGCTCTGCATTACCTGTTCGGAAACGAAAATTGGGCAATCTGCTCTTAGTGCGAGGGCGATGGCGTCCGACGGTCTGGCGTCGATTATTACCGGCTCGTCGGCTTGCCGCAGGCATAGCACCGCGTGGAACGTGTCGTCCTTAATCTCTGTAATAACAACTCTTTCCAGCTTGGCATTCAAGTGACGGATTACATTTCTCGCCAGGTCGTGAGTCATGGGGCGAGGTGCCGCCATCTTCTCGATCTCAATGGCAATGGCATTTGCCTCAAAGATTCCCACCCAGATGGGGATCACAGAATCAGAGCCGACATCTTTGAGCATGACGATGGGCATGTTGGTGGCTGGATCCATCATCAGCCCGCGTATC
>JARLJJ010000225.1 GCA_031291275.1 Formivibrio sp. | reverse complement strand
TCTCGATCTTCACCGTTGGCCCATTCTGGCCCTTCAATCGCACGATCATGTAGAGATGCATCATCTGTTCGTAGCCCTGGCGATCCATATTCTCCTTCAGCTTGCCCTGCGTCACCCAGTTGCCAATGCGCTCGATAATGCTGAAGACGGGCTTCTTGCACGCGTAGATGCTCTCGATCTCCAACTGGCCGTACTCAGCCAACCAGCCACGAACAGCCGGCGACGGTCCAGCGCGCGGTCCACCCAGAGTGTCTTTGATGCGCTGGATAATCTTGGTTGCACCCTTACGCACCGAATTCCAAATGTCACGCAAGCCCTCCCCTCTCTGACCTGAGATCCACAACTTTGGGGTAGCAAACAGGATGGGAATATCGTTTGCGGCTTCCATCTTTCGATGTCTTTCTCGCTCCTGGCATCCCAGCCGGACGCTTTTGCGAACGAGTTACCCTTGAGACGCGAGAGCAGGAAGTGGCATGCGAACTCGCCACAGTTTGCCGATGTATTGTTCTGATCTGCAATCGTGTTCGACTTGTATCTCAGATAGGTGTCATTTGGATTCACTTGCTTGATCAACTGCTTCAAGTCATCCATCCAGACTCGGGTAATCGGATCCGCCAGCGAGTTGTAGTACTCTGCTGAATGGCTGCCGTGCGGACGAGTGTCGACGAGAAAAGCAACCCAGTGTTGACCAGGCTGCCCTCTCGCTTCCGTATTCATGATCCAGCAGTTCAAAGCTTTCACTTTCGGTTTGAGTAGGTGCATTTCATCTGCGGCAATGGCTCCGAGGAATTCCGGATGGCCAGCCATCACCTCATCGATCTCCTGATCGGACATGCCCGTATCCAATCCTGTTTTCCCATTGTATCGACCGCTACCGACGAGACCATCCAGTTTTGCTTCCAAGGCTTCAAGTGCCTTACTCTTCTCAACAATGTTCTCATACTCCTTGCTCTGAGACATGTTTTCTTGAATCCAGGCATCGAATGGAAGCTTGTGCTCCTTAATGAGCTCATCCACGAGAATTTCCTTGTTGTAGCCCAGCCTGTCAAATTCTTTCTTCGTCATGTATGGCGTCATCTTGAGCAGTTCGGCTATGGTCGTATCGGTGATACGCTTTTGAGCTTTT
>JARLJJ010000224.1 GCA_031291275.1 Formivibrio sp. | reverse complement strand
TGCCACGCACAACGAGCCTCGCTGCAGATCGTACGCATTGGGAACGGCATAGACCAAGGGCGAGTAGGCGCGGAGAGTGATGGTGTCTCCTGCGGTTGCCCGTGTCCACGCTAGGCTTTTGAAATGGAAAGTGTACTGGTAGATATTCTCATCGTTGCCAGGCAGACCGTAGTCAGGGTTGTCACTGACAGCAATATCATACGTGCCACATGTCGGGCTTGTTGGCTGGCCGGTGTACAAGCACACCTGAAAAACAGATCCAACACGTGGCACAGAGAGCGCACATAACGCCATCCCCATTGGACAACGCAAAGGCCATCGTACCAGCGCGAGCACATGAGACACACACACGGGCACTTACGTTGTTCTTCAGCATCTTCAAGTTGGGGGATATTTCAAAGCTTGCCGCAGAATAACCGCCAGGCAGAACCTCTTCTTTGGCCAAGACGGGCAGACGCCCACCGAGCCGATACGAATCCACCAGCGCAAACATCATCAGATATCCCGCCTACAACAGTCACACACACATACACTCTTTCTCTCTCTCGCATACGCCTCCTTACACGTTATCGTAGCGCGGACAGACTCAAAAGACATAGTGGGTGCCGAATACGATAGTGACAATTCGGCATACATCGGCGAAGTTGCTGTTGAAGGGGCGGGAGACTGTGACACTAAATGGGTCCTTGAGAGCAGAGCCAGGCGCGGTCTCCTGCAGTTAACACAAGCCAACATAAATCAGGTAGAAATTCCAGTGCTTTGAAAATGAAGACACTTTTTCAGCCAATGTTACGTCAGGCCAACGTTAAGCAAAGGGTTCAAGGTCTCACCCCCGAGGGTTTGCCTGCGATGGTAACATAATCCAAGTTCCGCACACACACTGGAGGGGAGGTGGTGGAGAAATAGGTGGAGGGCGTGTTGAACGCATAAACGAACACCAGGTAGCAACTGCGGCGGGAAAACAATGTCACAAGCTCGCACCTCATACGACACAGAGCAGAGCCACACACCCTGTGATGGCATCCATGAACCCCAACACGTCAAACACCGCGTGGCCGGTGGCATTAGAAGGC
>JARLJJ010000223.1 GCA_031291275.1 Formivibrio sp. | reverse complement strand
TGCCACGCACAACGAGCCTCGCTGCAGATCGTACGCATTGGGAACGGCATAGACCAAGGGCGAGTAGGCGCGGAGAGTGATGGTGTCTCCTGCGGTTGCCCGTGTCCACGCTAGGCTTTTGAAATGGAAAGTGTACTGGTAAATATTCTCATCGTTGCCGGGCAGACCGTAGTCAGGATTAGGACTGATAGCTGTGTCGTACATGCCACACGTCGGGCTCGTTGGCTGGCCAGTGTACAGGCACACCTGAAAAAAGATTCAACACGTGGCACACAAACGGTGCATGATACAAACACCTATCCTTGGACACTGGCATGGCAACTTGAACGGCAACACCTTCATACGTGAACACACACACGAAGACCCTTACGTTGTTCTTCAGCATCTTGGGGGATATTTCAAAGCTTGCCGCAGAATAACCGCCTGGCAGAACCTCTTCTTTGGCCAAGACGGGCAGACGCCCACCGAGCCGATACGAATCCACCAGCGCAAACATCATCAGATAGCTCGCCTACAGCAATCACACACAATACGCACACACACACACATTCGTATGCCGCCCGTACACATGTTCTCGTTCACAAGCACAGAGGGGACTCACATGGGCAAAGTCACTGTTGAAGGGGCGGGAGACGGTGACGCTGAACGCGTCCGTGAGAACAGAGCCAGACGCGGTCTCCTGCAGTCAACACAAGCCGAAACAAATCCGTTATCATCGAAAAATGCTACAGTAGTGCTTGACAATGACAACACATTTCTGCCAATGTTACGTCAGGCCAACGTTAAGCAAAGGGTTCAAGGTCTCACCCCGGAGGGTTTGCCTGCGATAGTAACGTAGTCCATGTTCCGCACGCATACCGGAGTGGAGGTGTTGGAGAAATAGGTGGCGGACGTGTTGAACGCATAAAAGAACACCAGGTAGCAACTGCGGCGGGAAAACAATGTCACAAGCTCGCACCTCATACGACACAGAGCAGAGCCACACACCCTGTGATGGCATCCATGAACCCCAACACGTCAAACACCGCGTGGCCGGTGGCATTAGAAGGC
>JARLJJ010000222.1 GCA_031291275.1 Formivibrio sp. | reverse complement strand
TCCAGGCAAATCCTGTTGCAGCATCATCCACATGGCCCGTACGTAATCTGGCGCATACCCCCAATCACGATAAGCATCCAGGTTACCCAAATACAACTTGTCGTCCAATCCATGCTTGATGCGCGCCACTGCTCTGGTAATCTTTCGCGTCACAAACGTTCCGCCACGGCGAGGTGATTCATGATTGAATAGAATGCCGCAAGAGACATGCAGACCATAACTCTCGCGATAGTTGACCGCAAGCATATGGGCGAACACCTTGGAGCAGCCATATGGACTGCGCGGATGAAATGGGCTTGTTTCCATCTGCGGGGGTGGCGTACTCCCAAACATTTCGCTCGATGAGGCTTGGTATACGCGGCAATCAAGCTTAGCGTTCATAACTGCATCAAGCAGTCGGAGTGTCCCCATGCCTGCCACATCCGCAGTATGTTCTGGGATTTCAAAGCTTACTTTGACGTGACTTTGTGCCGCTAAATTGTAAATTTCATCGGGGCGTATCTCACTAATCAGCCTTGACAAGCATCCACCGTCGGCCACATCGCCATAATGCACGAAGAGGCGCCCCCCCCACTGGCCAGTTTCATACAGCGGGTCAACCCGCTCTGTATTGAAACTGGATGAGCGTCTCTTCAGTCCATGAACGATGTACCCCTTGGAAAGGAGTAACTCCGCGAGATATGATCCGTCCTGTCCGGTAATCCCGGTAATCAGTGCCTTCTTCATAAGTTTCCTTACCTCGACTCCTACCAATATTGCGCCTCAGTGCAACCGGCTTTCTATGAAGCGCTTCTTACTCTGCACCGCATTCACTTGAACATTCAGCCTGTGCAAATGCCGACTCTCTGACTCGAAACCTATCTGAAATTCTCGTTACAATCCGCTTATCGCTTCCTGCCAGGCAACCGTTCGTTTTAGCCCCTCTTCCGGATTGGTGGAGGCCAATTTCCCAAACTCATGCTCGAACTTCGCAATGCTAACCCGAACTTCGTTTGGGGCTCCGGGTAGTGAATTCGCTTCGTCTGGTGGCATGACGACTGGAACGTTCATGATACTTCCAAGTCTCTGGGCTAGTTCCGCAATGGTCGTCCTATAGTCGCCACCTACGTTATATACGACGTCCTTGCCCATCAGCAGAATCCGCCAAAGCATCGCGCCGGCATCGGCAATATAGCAATAGCTTCTACGCGCTAAACCTGCGTCAAGCAGCTTGATTCTTTTTTGATTTAAAGCCATCTCAATGAATGAATTCAGGACTCTTTGATCTCCACTTCGAGTACCAGGCCCATAGGCGTGGCATAGGCGAACCGCTTTTGCATCGATTCCCTTGGTGCGATATGCACCGCAAATCGCTTCACCGCATCGCTTCCCTTCTATGTAGCATGCGCGCGGATGTGACGTATTAGTCGTTCCGATCTGCTCTTCGTCAAAAGGAAGATTGGTGAGACCGCCGTAGACCTCGCTGCTGCTCAAAAACAGAAACTTGCCTCCAGAGCGGAGTCTATCTAAAAGAAGGAACGTAGAAAATGTGTTAAGCCGTAGAGTCGTGTCCGGTGCGGTTGCGAACACCCTGGGTTGACCGTAGGTTGCAGCGTGGATAATCACGTCTGCCGCCGGCAGCGCTGAAACAAACTCCGTCTGCGACAAATCGCCCTCGCAAAACGTCACGCGCCCCTGCGAACCCATTACAGCAAGCCAAGGAGAAACATGCCGATGTACGGTAGCGTATA
>JARLJJ010000221.1 GCA_031291275.1 Formivibrio sp. | reverse complement strand
TACGACATCCTCCTTATTCAGAAAACGCCCTTCATGCGCTGCCCGCTCAAGGTGATAGTGACAGACGTAATTGCTGCGCCCCTTCAGTAGCGCAATGGTCACAGGCAC
The DNA here is from genome assembly GCA_031291275.1 of Formivibrio sp. Classification (GTDB taxonomy): domain Bacteria; phylum Pseudomonadota; class Gammaproteobacteria; order Burkholderiales; family Chitinibacteraceae; genus Formivibrio. The sequence goes on along the minus strand of JARLJJ010000221.1, from coordinate 33,403 downwards.
TTTGAGGACATCACGCACCGTGGGTATATCGCGCTGGAACAATTGGTCCTGCAACGTTTTAGTCCCGGTGGAAACAATCACTTTGCCGCCGGACAGCAAGGCAGGCACCAGATAGGCAAAGGTTTTTCCGGTGCCAGTACCCGCCTCGGCCACCAGCTGGCCCTGTTCAGCGATCGCATCGGCCACGGCCTGCGCCATTTCCAATTGCTGCGTTCGCATCTTATAGCCGGAAAAGGCCGCAGCGAACAAACCGTCATCAGCGAAGACTTCTTCAAGGGTCATGAACATAGCGCCGGGACGGGAAAGAAAGGATTTTACCGCATCGCCAGCCAGTTAAGCGGCTTCACTTTGTCTTGCGGTTGACCCGGCAGACCCATGTTTTCCTGGATTGTTTCAGTTCAGCCCATATTGAAATTGAATTCAGCCGCAACGTAACTATCCCATGGCACAGGAAATTGGCTTGCTGCGAGCAACGCTCCATTATGGACGCTTGCAACACGACCCAGCGAAATCGCGCCCGCGGCCTGAATTCGGCACAGCAAGTTCCGTGCTGATTTCAGAAGGCAAGGCGCGAAGGATTCGCAAAGAATCTAGCGTTTGCATAATGCACTGGCCAGGCGCACCAACATTTCATCCACTTCGGCCAGCGAGACATTGAGCGCAGGCATCATTCTCAGCCAGTCGGCACGAGGCGCATCCACCAGCAAACCTTCCTCCAGCGCAGCCCGAGCCAATTGCTCGGCCGTGCCATCCGGAATGCACACGGCTTGGAGCAATCCCTTGCCGCGAACCTGTCCCAGTTGGTGATAGCGGGCCAAGCGCTCCAAGCCTTTCTGCAGGAAATGTCCCGTTGAAGCCACTTCGTCCAAAAATCCCGGCGCACAGAGCGTATCGAGCACCGCCAGCGTAGCGCTCATCGTCAGGCTATGGCCACTGCCCAGGTGTTGTGATTCTTCCAATACGGAACTGAACTCCTGCCGCACCAACGTAGCAGCCAGAGGTAATCCACCGCCCAAGCCACGTGCCAAAGTTAGTATATCCGGCGCAACACCCTCATCCTGAAAAGCAAATAAATGCCCGGTACGGCCGATGCCACTTCGTGTTTCATCGATGATCAACAAGATGCCATGTTCTTGCGTGAGCCGGCGCAGTCCGCGCAGAAAAAAGGGTGAAGGCAAAGAAAGACCGCTTTCACTATCAATCGGTTCGACCAGTACGGCAGCAGTCTGCCGATTAATAGCATTCTCTACCGCGGCCAAATCGTTGTAGGGCGTTTTGATGAAGCCACTGCCCACGGTACTCCGACCCGGGAAATCCAGCCGGGTGCTGATAATCTGATGCGCTCCGCGCGCTTTTCCCCAGCGACGCGCCAAAAGAATGGCATTTTCATTCGCCTCATGATCACTTCCACAAAATGAGATGCGCGCCAGGCCTGCGAGTTGCGTCAGCCGCTGCGCCAACGCCATCATCGGTTCATTACAGATGCGTGGCGCGCAGTAGAGCAGTCGTTGGGCCTGATTTTTGAGTGAAACATGAATTTCATCCGCTGCATGACCCAGCGTGTTCACTGCATTTCCTTGCACAAAATCAAGGTAGTCTCGCCCATCGTGATCGGTGAGCCATGAACCGCGGGCAGAAGCCACGCGGATAGTTTGGCGCAACGATGAGGGTAAAACGCAGCAACACGATTCCTGGTCCATGATGTTTCTCCGGGTACGAGATTAAAAACAAAAAGGCCACGGATATTGTCCGTGGCCTTTGGGGTAAATCCTGAATCGGGTGAACTTACTGCCTGATTCCCCTCCGGCACGGACGCGCCCAGACCGCCGCGACGTGGGATCGCATTGCGGTAGTGGTAACGGTGACGAGTTTGAGAGAAATGGTGTTCATAGCGACATTATGTGCACTGCACAAAAATACTGTCAACGATTTTGTCGTGACAAATGCAAAAAATTACACCTAGCTGTTACTTAAGGAATGGAGCAAAAATACCGGCTATACGCATTCTAAAGTTGCATGGTTGGCATCATCACCATCCGGGAATACCCTCATCCTGTGCATGCCAAGGTTTAGTGATTCAGAATCCTGATGGACTGTTTCATGCAATACATGATTGGATTGCAAGCTGCCGACAACAGCAAAGAACGTATCAGGTGTCTGGACTTAAGGGTGGCCGCGTGCACTGAGCCGACCTTTACATGAAACGAGAGCGGACGTTCGCCGTGATCGCCAAGAATTCGGAAGCGGCAGGTGAACTGCATAGTGCGCGTAGAGTTCAGCTATGAGGGATGTATCAGCTTTCATTGTCGGCAGATCAAGAAACCACACTGCCTTCGCACACCATCCAAGGAAATTCTGACACTAAAATATCATAATTAATTTCATTATTTGAAATTTTAGCGCAACTGGATACGGTGTTATATTGCGTAAAATTCTACACTTTATTTGGAAACGATTATTTCCTATAATACATTTCATGAATACACCCAAGATCCCAACCAATCCGTACCGAGGCCCAGGTCGGCCACGCGAATTCGATATGAACGCAGCGCTCGATGGCGCCATTCTGGTGTTCCGTGAAGGTGGCTATCACGCCACGTCGGTAGCTGATCTCTGCTTCGCGATGCAGTTAACGCCCGGAAGCATCTATAAAGCGTTCAGCGACAAGCGCGCCATATTTCTTGCCGCCTTTGAACGCAACACTATTCTTTGCATTGGCGCTTTGCGGGAACTGCTCGCCAAAGAGGCAACCGGAGCGAACAAGATCCGGGCCGTGCTGTCTTTCTATGCCGAGTCATCCCATGGCTCCGAAGGGCGCCGTGGCTGCTTGGTGACTGGGAGCGCAATGGCCCTTGCTACCTTCGACGAGGAAATGGCTGCGCAGGTCCAGGCATCCCTGCAACGCGTCGAGCACTTGTTAATGGACCTTGTTAGGCTGGGCCAGGCAGATGGCTCTATCACTGAAAAAATCGATATAGACGCCACGGCTCGCACGTTACAGTGCTTATTGCAAGGCTTTCGGGTCATCGGCAAGCTCGGGCGGACCCGCACCGAAATGATGGCGGCTGTAAACGAGGCAATGCGCTTGCTCTCATGATTTTTTTGTCAAATTAGGGAATATTTATTTCCATATTTAGGATATTGTAATGAACATTAAACCCATAGCTTGTCAGGTGTTACCCCAAACCGTTGGCATCCAAAGTTGGTTGATTCTTCTGCTGGCAGCGGCCTGCGGCCTCATTGCTACCAACATCTATTACGCTCAACCCTTGATTGGCCTGATAAACACATCACTCGGCTTGTCATCACAGGCCGCGGGAATGATCGCAACCATGCCACAAGTGGGTTACGGCATTGGGCTCCTGTTGGTCGTGCCATTGGGCGACATTATCGAGAATCGTCGTTTTTCGGTCGCCGTCCTGTGCATTGCCACGCTTGCCTCGATTGCCGCGGCGACCGCCGAGCACGCGGCGACGTTTCTGGCTGCGGGTCTGTTCATAGTACTCGGTTCAGTAGCCGTACAGATCCTCATACTCTACGCTGCAAATCTAACACCAGCCGCGGCGCAGGGACGTGTCGTCGGCAATGTTACGAGTGGATTGATGTTAGGCATCATGCTTGCACGGCCCGCGGCCTGCTTCATCACCAATGCATCGTCGTGGCGCGTCGTATTCATCATCTCAGCAATCGTAATGGCGATGCTGACCATTGTGTTGGGATTCACCTTACCGCTACGGCGGCCAGTACGTGGACTGGACTATGGCTCTCTTGTCGCGTCCATGGTGCCGTTGATTCGACACACACCTACCCTGCGCCGCCGCGCCTTTTACCAGACATGCCTGTTCGGAGCTTTCAGTCTGTTCTGGACAACTGTACCGCTGTTGCTAGCTGATAAATTCCATTTCTCTCAGATGGGGATTGCCTTGTTCGCGCTCGCTGGCGCAGCCAGTGTATTCGTCGCACCCATTGCAGGCCGCGTTGCGGATAGCGGCTGGGACAGGCCTGCAACAGGTTTCGCGATGGTTGCAGTCGCTGCTTGCTTCCTGTTGGACATGCCAGGGCTTCCGGAAACCAATGGTGGTCTCGCCATCCTTGTCTTGGCTGCGATACTACTCGGACTCGGCGTCACCGGGCATGCCGTGCTCGGGCAACGCGCTATCTTTTCGCTTGACGCTAGCTCACGTGGGCGGCTTAACGGCATTTTCATGGCAACTTATTTCGCTGGCGGCGCCGCCGACTCAGTCCTCGGTACATGGTCCTATGCACATGGAGGCTGGGATTAGTTAATCCGGATCGGGTTAGGGCTGCTCTTGCTTGCTCTGATCGGCTATTCCACAGAACGGCAACCGGTACTGGAAGCACGAGCAAGCCGCAAGCACTCATAAGCCAACCAACAATTACTTCAATATCTACTACCAAAAAGGAGCATTTCCATGACTGCACAAGAATCCACGTCCCTGCCCGCCACACGAATGATCAATGTTGCGTCGGCATCCCGGCCTGTGCCCGAGCTGCCAGCTTTTGAGCACCGGTTCGAGACCGTCAAAGGCGTGAGACTACACTATGTCATTGGAGGGAAACCCGATGGTGAAACGGTTGTTCTTTTGGCCGGTTATCCGCAGAGTTGGTTCGCCTGGCGCAAGGTCATGCCCATTCTTTCCGAGAACTACCGAGTCATTGCCCCAGACCTAGCCGGTCAGGGTGACTCCGATCGTCCAGACAGTGGATATGACACACAGAGTCTGGCAGTCATGCTCCACGACCTACTTCTGCAACTGGGCATCAGCCGGCACTACCTTGCAGCGCATGACGTAGGCGCATGGGTCGCCTACCCGTACGTGGCGCTTTTCGGTGATGAAGTGCCGCGTCTGGCATTACTTGATGCAGGAATTCCGGGCATTACACTGCCTGATGCTTTGCCAACAGCACCTGAACGGGCATGGCGCACCTGGCATTTCGCGTTTCATGCGATACCGGATCTGCCGGAGACGTTGATTGCCGGGCGAGAACGCGAGTATCTGGAGTGGTTTCTGCGCCGCAAAACGGCCAACCCAGAAACGTTCTCCGACGCCGATATCGAAGAATATTTGCGCGTCTTCAGAAAAGACGGTGGGTTGCGCGCCGGACTGGCCTATTACCGTTCAGCGGCCTTGTCGGCGCAACAGAACCGCGAGCTATCTGCCAAGGGCAAGCTAAAGCCCTCCGTCCTCGCCCTTTGCGCCGACCAGGGCTCTATCCCCGATATGGCAGGGCCGCTGAGGGCGTTTGCGGAAGATGTACAGGGAGCCAAGATTGCCAATTGCGGCCATTTTCTTCCGGAAGAACAGCCCGCCGCCGTTGCCGACGAACTTACTGCGTTTTTCAGCTAAAACGTCTTTTCATTCTGTGGTCGGTGCACGGTGCTATTACCATGCGCCATGAGTGTGTCGCGTTGAAGCATAGCTACATATATCGCTTAAATTGCTGAAGTTCAGTAGAGAGGAGTTAATAAGAGCCTATCCAGTGACGGCTACGAAGTCGCATACGAAATGAAAAGCCTTAATTTAGAAGAAAAGCTCGAGTCTGGTAATGGCCCAAAACCACATGGTGCCCATGTTTATCTCAATGACAGCAATATGACATACACAGACATAGCTTCACGGGCTCAACTCCATCCTGGTGGTTCGAGGGAATTGCGCATGAGGGGCAAATTTCGAACTTGGCCGCCCAACTTGATCGGGCTGTGAAATTTCCACGGTCCAACCTTAAATTTCACTTGGTTGAAATATCCAATGCGTATTGGCAAGCGAATACATCGAGAAATGGATATCGCTAATGAACAAACACGGAGGGCAGTTTCAGCTACAGCCGAAACTGCCCTCCGTTCAATGCTTAGAAGCAAAACCGGCAAAACATGGCACTCACATATTCTTCGGCACCCAGGATCTGGCAAGCGCCATGGCTTGATCAATCTGTTTGGCTGTCATGTGTTTTTCTGCATTGTCGCGATTGCGTTCCGCATACGGTGCGCCACCCAAGGCGGCAAGGTGGAACCATTTATAGGCCTGTACCAGATCTGGCTTCACCCCTTCTCCACGCGCATACATCAAGCCAAGATTAAATTGGGCTCTTGGATAATCCTGTTCTGCGGCTTTGCGATACCAGTTCAACGCCAGCGCCTCATCAAGCGATACGCCAGCAGCTTCCTCATAGGCCTGGCCCAGGTTGAACTGGGCCATCGCCAGCCCCTGCTCGGCAGCCTTCCGATACAAAGCAACCGCCGTCTTTTCATCCTTTTGTACACCTTGGCCTAGCGCATACATCACCCCTAGATTGAATTGGGCATAGCGGTTACCCGAATCAGCCAGGGACTGGAATTCTTTAAGTGCAGAGGGGTAATCCCCATGGGTATAGGAATCCATGCCTTCATTAAACCCGGCATGCGCCAGCGAGAAGAAAGAAAATGCAATCAAGCCCAGCACATTGCGAAAACTTTTTTTCATGGGTAATCCGGAGAAAAATATTTAAACAGATTGAACAACAAGGGGAGGTCACACACCAGCACAAATCTACCAGCGTACTGGCTCCGCGACCAACAACACACCAAATTTGGCCAGCACATCGGACTGCACCGCTTCCGCAAGGGTTGCAACATCATGCCCACTTGCCCCCCCATGATTTACCAGCACCAACGCCTGCTTTTCGTACATGCCGACCGGGCCAAGACGGCGGCCCTTCCAGCCAGCTTGCTCGATCAACCAACCAGCGGCAAGTTTGTAACGCCCATCCGGCTGCAGATAGGAAACCAGGGCAGGATACTCGGACAGAAGGCGTGTGCGCTGGGCGGCATCCACCAGCGGGTTATGAAAGAAACTACCGGCATTACCGATCACTGCGGGATCGGGCAATTTACGCCGACGAACATTGCATACCGCCTGCGCGACCGCTTGCGGCGTGGCAGGAAGATTCAGAGCGGCAAGCTCCTTGCTAATCTCGCCATACCCCGTGCTAACTTGATGCTCTTTGGGCAAGCGAAATACCACTTCGGTAATCAACCATTGGTTCGCGCCATCGTGCTTGAAAAAACTGTCTCGATACGCAAAGCAGCAATCGGCATTATTGAATCGGCGCACTTCTCCCGTATGCAAATGCACAGCGGTCAATTCATGCAAACTATCCTTGACCTCGATGCCATAAGCGCCCACGTTCTGCACTGGTGCAGCACCCACCGTTCCAGGTATCAACGCCAGATTTTCCAGCCCGCCCCAGCCTTGCGCCAGCGTCCATTGCACAAAACCATCCCAGTCCTCGCCCGCCCCTGCCGCCACATACACAGCATCGGCATCTTCCTTGATCTTGCGTCGACCGCTTATTTCCACCTTGATAACCAAGGCATCGAGATTGCCGGACAACCACAAATTACTGCCACCACCCAGTACACGCCATGGCACGGCCGCAAGACCCGGGTCGGCGCGCAGCACGGTCAGTTCGTCGGCCGCTTGCAGCAGAACGAAATGGCTGGCACGCGCGGGAAGTCCCAGCGTATTGAAAGGCGCGAGATCAACAGCGGTTTGAATCAGCAACATGAAACGGTCATCTCGCGGCTTTGCCCTTGCGACGTTTGTAGTTATCCAGCACGGTCACGCGTTGCGCGATTTTTTGCCCAGGCTCGCCGGAAATCGTGATCCCGGTCTTGATCCCCGCCACCTGCAGGGTAAAAAACTGCGTCACCAGCGTTGAACCCGGCGTGACTTTTTCGATCGCATTCCAGGGAATAAAGATCGGTTCATGCTGAAAGCGGAAGAACAGCGCCACGTTCAGATACACGCCCTGATCGATCAGGATCACCGTGACGAAGCCGGTATAATTGGTCGGGAAACGCCATTTGCGCAGCGTCACCGAGCGGAAGCTGAACTTCTCGCCCCCGGCAGGCTCACCCAGCGCCGGGTAGCGCGCTGCCAGCTCATACCACCCGCCGAAACGGGACAGCACGGTGGAAATAATCAGATAAATCGCAATAGTAAGCAGCAGATACATATTGCGCGGAATGCCAATGCTTTGCAGAAAATCGTTCAATTCCTCTCCCTCAGGGCCGGTTACCCAAATTCCAGCGCGCGCAATACCACTTGGTTTTCGGTTTTTCTGGATCGGCCAGACCAACCAGGACACTACCGGTCTGGGATAAATATCGTGGATACGGACCGGGCAATTCAACAAAGATCATCCCCAGCCGTTCTTCAATTTTTTTACGAACCTCGGATACTGGGGTTTCAATCAGCACGCCAAGCATCAAGGCATTGGATTCGGACACATTGACAAACGCTTCCTTGATTTGATTCCCGGCCAGCTCTGCGCCCTCGGCATTGTACCATTCAGCCTCACCCCAGACGCGCAGCGGCTGCCCGAGATATTGGCGGAAATAACTGCGCCAATAATCGGGCGACCATTCGCTGCGGCAGGTCAGTGCCGCTTCGACGTTGTCGGAAAAATGGGAAGGAATGCTGGCCGCCTGTGCAACGCCACTCATCGCCATGACCAGCATGATCAGGCCAGCCGATAAAAAATGTCCCATCCCAAAACTCCGGCAAGAAGTACATTCAGGCGTTACAAGGCTGCAAGCATCATGAGCAGCAAAATCTGGCAGTCATCCTACCCGCTGTTGCGCAACCCAGCAGCCACACCGTTGATGGTTAAATGTACCGCATGCTGGACTTCCTCGCTCGCATCCCCCGCGCGCATGCGCTTGAGCAGATCGACCTGCAAATGGTTGAGCGGATCAAGATACGGCAGGCGATTAGCCAGCGAACGCTGCAGTACCGGATTATCGTCCAGCAGTGCATCATTCCCTGTAATGGCCAGCACGGCATCCAGCGTTCTTTGCCAACCTTGGCGAATACGGCCAAAAATGCGGTCCGCGACCATTTGATCCTGAACCAGATCGGCATAACGGCGGGCAATTTCAATATCCGACTTGGCCAGCACCATTTCCATATTGGAGATGGTCGAACGGAAGAACGGCCATTCCTGATAAAACCCGCGCAATGTCGCCAAGCCTTCCTCACCGCTCTCGGCCAGATATTCGCTGATAGCGGTACCAAAACCAAACCAGCCCGGCAACATCAGACGGCATTGTGACCACGAGAACACCCAGGGAATTGCCCGCAGATCAGCAATCGAATTGGTGCTCTTGCGCGCCGAAGGTCGCGAACCGATGTTAAGGTTCGGAATTTCGTTGATCGGCGTGGCCTCGCGGAAATAAGTGATGAAATCCGGCGTGGCATAGACCAGATCGCGGTAAGCTTGGTAGGCACGCAAGGACAGACGCTCCATCAAAGCATGGCGCTCAGGCGTATCGAGCGAACGCGCTTCTTCGGAAGGGAAACTGGCCTCCAGCGTGGCGGCTACCAGGATTTCCAGATTGCGCCGGCCGACTTCGCGGTCGGCATACTTGGAGGCGATCACTTCGCCCTGCTCGGTAATACGGATCTGGCCATTCACCGTACCGGCCGGCTGGGCCAGAATTGCGTCATAAGCCGGACCGCCGCCGCGACCAACCGTACCGCCGCGACCATGGAACAGGCGCATCTTGATCCCCGCCTGATCAAAGATCTTCACCAGCGTCATTTCTGCCTTGTAGAGCTCCCAGTTGGAGGTGAGATAACCGCCATCCTTGTTGGAGTCCGAATAGCCGAGCATCACTTCCTGGACCTTGTCACGACAAGCCAGCATCTGGCGCCATTGCGGCAGCGCCAGCAGATCCGTCATGATCTGACCACAACCGCGCAGGTCGCCGATCGTTTCAAACAGCGGAATGATATTGATGCGACAGCGTGGCACCGGCGCGATTTGCACCAGTCCCACTTCATTCATCAACACTGCCACTTCGAGCAGATCGGAAACAGAATCGCAGTTGGAAATGATGTAGTTGGGTAGCACCGCATCACCATAACGATCCTTGATTTCGCGTGCGGCACGGAAGATATCGAGTTCTTTGCACGCATCCACGCTGTATTCCAGGTCGGGGCAATACAAGGGGCGCGGGCTGGCAAGTTCGCGTAATAACACCACCCGGCGCGAAGATTCGTCCAACGCCAGGTAGTCTTCGAGTCCGGCTTTATCGAACAATTCGGCAATGACTTTTTCGTGCATGCCGGAATACTGGCGCATATCAATCGGCGCCATATGGAAACCAAAAATACCCACGGCACGCTGCAATTGACGCAACCGGCCATCCGCCAGGCGAGCAGCACCATGCACTTTGAGCGAGCCGGCGATGATCGCCAAATCCGCACTCAATTCGCGCGCGCACGCATACGGCTCAACCACGAACTCCTGATGCAAACTGTGGTGATAGGTGCCGATTTTTACCGCCGTGGCAAAAATACGTATCCGAACTGCACTTACTGCCAGGCGATAGGGCTCTTCAATGCGCCGGTCCAGATCGGCATCATGCGGTGCTTGCTCTGCCAGTTTCATCAAGGCCTGATCCACCTGAACAAGGCGCACCGACATGGATAGCTCGTTTTCCAGCTTCAAGCACTGCTGGTAGTAATAATCCAGCGCCACCCCGGCCTGCCGAGAAACCGCGTGGCGCAATACATCGGCCGTGACGAAAGGATTGCCATCACGGTCCCCGCCGATCCAACTGCCGATATGGATGAAATCGGGCAGATTCACTGGAGAATTCAGCATCGCTGAGATCCGGTCTTCCAGATCCGTACACAGGCGGGGCAATTCCGGCAGGAAACTCTTGCGGAAATAAGCCACGCCGTTTTCGATCTCATCGCGCACAGTCAATTTAGCTACACGAATTTCGCGGGTTTGCCAAAGCGCCTGAAGTGCCCGCTCCAGCGCAGCCAGGTTTTCCGCTTTCTCGTCCGGCGTCATCCGGGTGCGATCCCGCTCGACCAAAAGGTCCGAGACATCGCGGTGCCAGTCAAGCATGGTTTTGCGCTTCACTTCCGTCGGATGCGCCGTCATCACCGGGGCAATCAGTGTCTCGCTCAACAGATCCAGTATCTCGCGTGCGGAAACCCCGCGCTCAGTCAAATCGACAATCGCCGCTTCAACGCTGCCGGTTTGCGGGACACATTCCTGCATGCGCTGGATACGGTGGCGCCGGTTGTGGTGCATGTCTTCAGCGATATTGGACAGGTGCGAAAAATAGCTGAACGCACGCACGACGGCGATGGCCGTCGGGACATCCAAGGCAGAAAGCGACTGCGCCAACACGGGACCGGCCTGCGGATCACCGCGCACATAGCTGACTGCCAAGGCACGAATGGATTCGATTTGCTCGGCAGTGGCATTACCAGCCTGCTCACGAATGGTATTGGCCAGCAATTGCGCCAAGAGCTCAATATCCTGCTGGAGTGGCAAATCGGTATCAGCCAGAGAGTCGAAATCAGCCATCGTGGTTTCCATTAGTTTTATGTGCGAGTTCAACAATTTGTTTGTCTTACCGAGAGATTTTAACTAAGAACCGCTCTCGATTGGTGGCAATGGAAAAGGTATTTTGTTACCCATTGCAGAGAGATCAGTGACCTTCAAACGCATCCCAAGCCTTTGGGCTGTCAGTTCATCTCAAAACGGCAGCCAAAGCGCAAGCAATATCCCTGTCAGCAACAGCGCAATCACGCCCAACCATCCGTTGCGCTTTTTTTGTTCCCGCAGCAAGCCTTCATACCCCTTAAGCAACACCGGCATCGGATCGCGATTGACCAGTTCGTTCAAACGCCGTGGCAAGCTCGGCAGCAAGGCAGCCCAAAGCGGTACCTCGCGCTTCAGATTCCCCAGAACGCCCCGCCAGCCGATCTGTTCATTCATCCAGCGTTCCAGAAACGGCTTGGCGGTTTGCCAGAGGTCCAACTCTGGATCAAGCTGACGCCCCAATCCTTCAATATTGAGCAGTGTTTTTTGCAGTAGAACCAACTGTGGCTGAATTTCGACATTGAAACGACGCGAGACTTCAAACAGGCGCATCAGCACCATACCAAAAGAAATTTGCGCCAACGGCTTGTTGAAAAATGGCTCGCAGACCGTGCGAACTGCGGATGCCAACGCTTCGGGACGTGTATCGGCCGGCACCCAGCCAGATTCGATATGCGCAGTGGCCACGCGCAGATAATCGCGATTGAAGAACGCGAGGAAATTGATCGCCAGATACTGTTTATCGAAATCCGATAACGTACCGACAATACCAAAATCCAGCGCAATATACTGCCCTTGCGGGGTCACAAAAATATTGCCCGGATGCATGTCGGCATGAAAGAAACCATGACTAAAGACCTGGGTAAAAAAGATTTCCACGCCATTCCGGGCTAACTGTTTGAGATCGACACCTGCAGCGCGCAGTTCATCAATCCGGCTGACCGGCACACCCTCCATCCACGCCAGCACCAGCACATCGCGCGCGCAGTAATCGTAGAAAACCTCCGGCACCAGCAACACCGGCGAATCGGCAAAATTGCGCCGTAACTGCGAGGCATTGGCAGCCTCGAACATCAGATCCAGCTCATCGTGCAAATATCGGTCGAACTCGGCAACCACTTCACGCGGGCGCAAGCGGCGGCCATCGGCAAAGAGCTTCTCCACCCAAATGGCAAGCAGGTTCAGCAGCGCCAGATCACTTTCAATCACCGGCATGATGTCCGGACGCAGCACTTTCACTGCCACCCGACGACCATCGTGCAACTCGGCGTAATGCACCTGCGCAACCGAAGCGGAGGCGACTGGCTCGTGCTCGAAGCGTGCAAACAGCTCTGCCAGCGGTCGTTGCAAGCTTTTTTCTATGACTGCCACCGCAATCTCGGCCGGGAAAGGTGGCACTTGATCCTGCAGCTTGGCCAGTTCATCGGCAATATCCGGCGGCAACAAGTCGCGCCGGGTCGAGAGCACCTGGCCGAATTTGACAAAGATCGGCCCGAGCGCTTCCAAAGCACAGCGCAAGCGTTCAGCGCGGGGGGCCTGCAAGCGACGCCAGAACAGCAGGGTCGCAACGGCGGCACGCAGGCCCCGTACGCGCTCATGGCCGAGCAAGAATTCGTCCAACCCGAAGGTAATGACCACCCGGATTATTTTTAACAAACGGAAAAGGTGCATGACAGATGTGCGACCACGGCTTGAAGGGACGAACGAATTATCGCAACTTTCCGCCCACAGTGGGCGAAAGACGCATAAAACCTCTTCGCCCATCCTACTGCGGGTGCTGCACGCAGCTAAAACAGTTGCGTCCCTTGGCTTTTGCCAAGTACATGGCACGATCGGCCTGTTTGAGCAAAACGAGATCCGTAGCCCCATCCTGCGGATAAAATGCAATGCCGATGCTGGCAGACACGTTTGATTCCTGACCATCAATAACGAACGGTTGCGCCAGCGTCTGGGTAATCGCGAGCGCAGCATCTTCGGCACGTCGCAGTTCGGTTATATTGGGCAAAATGGCCGTAAATTCATCCCCGCCCAAGCGCGCCACCGTATCGGAATCACGCAAGCAACGCCGAATTCGCTCGCCCGCCTCGACCAGAAGCCGGTCCCCACAATCATGACCAAAGCAATCATTTACATCCTTGAAATGATCCAGGTCGATAAAAAACAAAGCCAGACTAATCCCGTAACGCGCCGCTTTTTTCATTTCCTGCTGCAATCGGTCGCGGAACAAGCGCCGATTGGGCAGTCCGGTCAACGCATCGTAGTTGGCTTGGTGCCAGATCAATTCTTCGTTGCGTTTCTTTTCGGTGATGTCGGAAAACAGGGCAAAACGCCACTGGACTTTCCCCTCACTGTTAAACAGGGTATTGACCGTCATCCACAGTGCCACCTCTTGACCATCCTTGCAGCAATTCCATATTTCGCCTTGCCAATGACCACTTTTTTCCACCGCCAGCCACAGGTTTTTGTATAACGAAGGCGCATTACGACTGGCGCCCAGCTCTCCTGGATCACGCCCCAAAACCTCGGTGGCTTCATATCCCAACAAGGTGGTGAACGCCGGATTGACTGAAACAATATGGTTTTGGGCATCAACCACCAGAATGCCTTCGCTGCTGGTTTCATACATCGACGCAGCCAAACGCAGCCGGATTTCCAGCTCTTTATGTTCGGTAATATCAACCAAGGTGAGGATCATTCCGGACACCACGCCTGAGCTCGTTCTCATTGGCACGGCCTGCCCTACCATCCAGGCAACTTGACCGTCAGGCAACAGGTAGCGGCATTCCAGATGGCCAGCTTCGGCGCGTGAATAAACCGCCGCCTTGACCAACGCCAATTGATCCCAATCATCGGGATGAATTGAGCAAACCCATCCATCGCCCAATGCCTGAGTCAAAGACTGCCCGGTGATCTCGATGTATTTCTCATTGACATAGATGCAATGGCCCGCAGCATCGAGTTCGATCACACCCACCGGTGACGCATTCAGTAACGCTTGATAATGAATCTGACTAGCCTGAAGTGCCCATTCCGCACGGCGACGTTCAGTCACATCCCGGCCTTCTGGCAACAAGTACCGCACCGCACCTGCATCATCAGAAATGGGGCGCAGGGTGAAATCAATATGGATCAACTCGCCACCTGCCACGACGTGGTTTGCTTCAAAGCCACTGACTTCACCGCGTTGCGCCATGACAACGGCATCATGAACCTGTGTTTGCAGCTTTATGTCGTGCATCCACCACGGCGCTTCCCAGAACGGCAAGCCGACAACATCCTGCAGTTTCGCGGGAATCAACTCCAGCGCGGCACGATTGGCGATGATCACGCGTCCATCCGGCTCAAGCAGCCCAAGAAAAATCCGGGTGCAATCGAACACCATTTTGAGCTTCTGTTCGGAATCAGATACAGCATCGAGAACCGTATGAGCCCCGGCAAGCTGAGACAACCCGAGTTGATGACAAAAATCTTCCTCAGTCAGCAGTCCCTGCAATGCGCCCGCTTTATCGATTACCAACACCATACCCAAGGCCATTGGCTCAACCAGACAACGCAAGGCTTCTTGCCAATCGGTATCCTCTGTCAGGCTGGGAACCACAGTCAGAGGAATGCGATCCAGACGGGTCTCACCGGCACTGCCTTGACACCACGCATCGAGCAAACTGTCGGGAGTAAGAACGCCCACCGGTTTAGTCGCATGCAACACCACCAGGTGGTTTGCATGCTCTCTGGCCAGCAGCCTACTTGCCTGCGCCAACGAGTCATCAACGGAAAGACAAGGAACGCGCCGAATAACAAATTCACGCAGCGTTGGGATATGCGGCACGAAGCGACTCCCACGTTGTTGGATCGCCAGCAAAAACTGGTCCCTATTTGTAAAGATAAGCTTACAACATGATATTCAGGCTATCCACAAGTCAAACCGCTTGTCGCCAGAAAGTTGTCTGGCGTGCCGCATCGATACACATGGTGAGAGAAGAATCCAGGCAAAAAAGGATGCTTGGTCGACAAGATCAAGCCATACATAAAGTAAGTGATGTTGCTGGTGAAATAGAACGAGGCCGACATGCGCCGGTCTCGGGTAGCTGATATCAATACTGCAGGATCGGCATTCACTCAGATGAGAGAATCAAATGGAATCAGATCTAGCTGCGGCAAGAAACTGAGTTAGAAGGCTTGGCAACGGTATGGCAATTGTACGAGTTGCACGAAGGCATTTGTGGTCAATCGCGCCGGCGCCACCCGCCTGAGTCAACGTCGTGACGCTCTGGCCGGGGAGTTTTCTGCCTCCAGGGACCGCGCGCGAGAAGAGCGTCCGTAGCGCCAGACGGCAACTATGGGTCGACCCCTCTTCTTCACGATGAATTATTCTGGAAGCGCAGCGCAGCAACAAGCTGGGAGGGACTCATCGCCGCGTGCACTGCATTGAACTTTAGGAGCAAGCAGTCGAGTCCGTCAAGAAAAACAGCGGTAATGTTGTCAGACCAATACAACTACAAACCGTACACTTCAACCAAAACAAACCAGCCAAAATGAAAGAAAACAGAAAGCATCGGCGGTAGTAATATACAAAATTACATTTATGCAAGGGACTGCCATGGGAAATACATATAAAAAACCACTCCGCATTGCGCAAAGTGGTTTCCGGTCAGGGCAATACATCAGCAAATGTACTTTTAAAACACTCACTCCAAGCGTTGAATACGTTTTTCAAGTCGTGCAAGATCATCTCGTAGCGCATCCACGTCGTTTTGCCATTGCTCAACCTGCTCTGCCTTGGGTAAAACATGCTCCTCGTCACGCCAGTACTCGGCATAGGCCGCCAGCAAACGTCCACCCAGTGCTCCAGGAATACCACCAACCAAACCCGCAAGCTTGACCATCCGATGCGCAACCACATCCCCCACCAGCACCGATAAATCTTCCGCAGCATCCCAACGCAGCATGGCCAACGCGTGACCGACATAGCCACCGAGTTCAGCATCACCCGAGAGCTCAATCTGCCGCGCGGCAGCCGCAGGATTGTGAGTACGCACAATGAAGAAAGACAGGGGAAGGATCAGCGTGGCTTCCGGCTCGGCCCCGGTTTTGCCCAGCCGGCCATCATCAGTCAGCACCAGCGTCGAACTGACCAGAGGAGTTTCAATCCGCACGTTACGCCCGGACCAGCGAGCCAATTCCACCGCAGCCTCAGGCGAGTGGTTGAGCAAGCGGTTAAGCGCAGCGGCAAGTATCACAGCTTCACCCCTTTATGCAGTGCGACAATCCCGGCACTGAGATTGAAATAATCCACCTTACCGAAGCCTGCGTCCAGCATCATGCGCTTGAGCGTTTCCTGATCCGGGTGCATTCGGATCGACTCGGCCAGATACTGGTAAGAGTCCGCATCACTGGCCACCAGCTTGCCCATGAATGGCAATAGCTTGAAGGAATAAAAATCGTAGGCCGGCTGGATTGGCTGCCAAACTTTGGAAAATTCCAGCACCAGCAATCGCCCACCCGGCTTGAGCACGCGACACATTTCCTTGAGCGCGGCATCCTTATGCGTCATGTTCCGTAAACCAAAGGCCACCGAGACAATATCGAAGTACCCATCCGGGAACGGGAGTTTCTCGGCATCACATTGCGCTACAGGCAGCGCCAATCCTTCATCGAGCAAGCGATCCCGCCCGACACCCAGCATTGAGCTATTGATATCTGTCAGCCAGACCTCGCCGGATTGCCCGACTTTCTTGACGAACGCGCGGGAAAGATCCCCAGTGCCACCAGCAATATCCAATACCCGGTTGCCCGGTCGAACGCCGCTGGTTTCAATAGTAAAAAACTTCCAGACTCGATGCAGGCCAGCCGACATCAGATCGTTCATCACATCATATTTTTGTGCAACCGAGTGAAAGACATCGGCCACTTTCTGTGCCTTTTCAGACTCTTGAACCGTCTTGAAACCGAAATGGGTGGTTGGGTCGGTCATTTTCTATCCTTCAGTCACGAGAAGCACCAGCTGCTTGAAGCTGGGCCAGATAATCCTGCCAATTGCCGTCGCGATCACATCCAAGTTCATAGAGGTAATCCCAGGAGTACAACCCGGTATCATGGCCATCGCTGAACACGAAACGCACTGCGTAATGGCCGACCGGTTCGATTCCCACAATGTTCACCATGCGCTTGCCCGTTTGCAAGACTTCCTGCCCAGGGCCATGACCGCGCACCTGAGCCGAAGGACTGAATACGCGCAAATACTCGCATGAAAGCATGAAGCTCTTGCCGTCTGGATAGACCAGCTTGAGTTCGCGCGCTGACTGATCAAGCTTTATTTCTGAGGGCACCGGCGTGGTTGGGGAGAGTCCCGACATGGCGATAATCGAATAATAGTTAACGAACTGCCATCATAGCGCCACCACCAGCCATCAGGGAACGTTTGTCTCCACTTATCGCCATGCGGGCCTCCGGTGCTTATTACCAACTGATCGACCATGGCCGCACGCCATCTCTAAAGATCGGCTATTGGGCATGCCTCCTCAGAAAGCAAGAACATCACACCAGAATGTAGCTCTTAATTTGCTTGCCGCAAGATCAACCGGCCAACGCAGATGCGCAACTACCAATCCATCAACAGGACGCTGTTCCGTTTGAGCCAGTCGCGTCGCGTTTTCCAATCGGGGCAATGGGTTTCGACAATAGCCCAGAACCGTGGCGAATGATTCAACTCGGCCAGGTGTGCCAGCTCGTGAATCACCACGTAATCGATCACGTCCGGGGGGGACTGCATCAGTCGCCAATTCAGGCGCAAACCGCCGGATGAAGAACAGCTTCCCCAACGCCCACGCGCCGAAGACAAGGCCAACCGGCGCGGCGTCAGTCCCATGGTTTCGCCCCAATGCCGCACCCGCTCGCTAAAATGCGCCCGCGCTGAGCGTTGATAAAAATGCACCAGTTTGGCAGTAATCTGTTCAGGATGATCGGCGCAAGCCAAATGCAGTTCCACCCCCTGCAGCCGGGATCGGGTACTGCCGGTGCGCAAAGTAATGGGCTCCCCCAGCCATAACAGCTGACTGCCGCAGGCAAGTGCGGCAGGAGGCGCTGGCCGTTCCGCTTGCGCTGCCAATTTATCTAAAATCCAGTCAAGTTTTTGCCGGACAGCGCGTTCCGCTTCAACAATTGGCAAACGCAACGGCAAGGTCACAGTCAGACCGTCGCGGGATATTTTCAGGCCAATACTGCGCCTGGCACTACGTTTGAGCTGGTAGGTCAGCGCTTGGCCAGGAAGTTGCAGAGTGCGCGTACTCATTGATCCAGGCTGCGGGGAAAGTGCGGGCCACGCACGGCAATTTTCGCCATTTCACCTTCAATCCAGCCCTCCACCTCGGCGGTAATTTCATGCGGGGTGCGCCCTGCCGTTTCAATCGGTTTGCCGATCACCACCGTGATCTCGCCCGGCCACTTAAGAAAAGAATTACGTGGCCAGAATTCCCCAGAATTGAGTGCCACCGGCACGATCGGCACACCAACATCAACTGCCAGCCGTGCGCCCCCATGTTTGTACTGACCACGTTTGCCGGGCGCCACGCGGGTTCCTTCCGGAAAAATCACGATCCAGAAACCTTTGGCCACGCGGTCACGCCCCTGCTCCATCAGCATTTTTTGCGCGCTGGTGCGTTTGGTACGGTCAATGGCAATCGGTGACAAGGTACTGATTGCCCAACCAAAAAAAGGTAATTTGAGAATTTCGCGCTTCATCACCCAGACTTGCGGCGGAAAGAACACCTGCAAAGCCATGGTTTCCCAAGCCGATTGATGCTTGCACATCACCATCGCAGGGCCCGCCGGAATATTTTCCTGTCCAATCACGCGATAACTCAAACCGCAGGTCAACCGCAGCCAAGGCACCATGAACTTGGCCCAGCCGGACATGATGCGGTAACGCTGCAACGGGGGAAGCGGGCGAATGAGGTTACCGAGCAAAGCAAACAGCGGGGTTAAAATAATGATGGCCAACCAGAACAACGCCGAACGTAACCAAATCATGGAGAAAATCAGCCTTTCTCGCCCTCACGGGCGAGCAGGAAGGCTGCGACAGCAGCCAGATTATTGAATGTCAGGGTATTGGCCGGCAGACTTCCCGCTTCTTCCGTTGCGGCCCCTTTGCCTGTGCGCACCAGGATCGGCAAGCCATCCAGCGCAGCCACTGCTTCCAGATCACGTTTTGAATCGCCCACCATAATCATATGCATGGGCAGAATATGGTAACGACGGGCGATTTCATGCAGCAGGCCCGGCTTGGGTTTACGGCAATCACAGTGATCGCCCGGCTCGTGCGGACAAAAGAAAACAGCATCGATATGGCCACCGGCATTAGCCACAGCACGGTGCATCTTGGCATGGATACGATTGAGCGTTTCCACCGTGATCATGCCACGCCCAATTGCTGACTGATTGGAGGCCACCACAATGCTCCAACCGGCGCGATACAACGCCGAAATAGCATCCAGACTACCAGGAATAGCCTGCCATTCTTCCGGTGTCTTGATGAAATCCGGACTATCTTCGTTAATCACGCCATCGCGATCAAGCACCAGCAGTTTCATGTTTCCGCTCCCTTCGCCACCAAGCACTTCAGAACTGCCAAGAGACCCGTCAAGGTCACCCAGCAACCTTTTTCATGCCCTTGGCCAATAGTTATTCTGCCAACAGGGAAAGTTCTGCCACACGGTTCATCAGATCAGCCAACGCGGACAGCAATGCCAAGCGATTGCCGCGCACCGCCAGATCGTCCGCCATCACCATCACGCCATCGAAAAATGCATCCACGGGTGATTTTAGCGTGGCCAGTGCCTTGAGTGCGGCAGCAAAATCACCTGTCGCCAGCAAGGCCTCGATTTGTGGCGCAAGCTTGGCATATTCGGCATGAAGCGCCATTTCTGCAGCATCTTCAAACAAGGCTGCGTTCACCGCCGGAATCACGCCCTCGACCTTGCGCAGAATATTGCGGATGCGCTTATTGGCGGCAGCCAGCGCTGCGGCTTCCGGCAAAGTTTTGAACGAGGCAACGGCCGAAAGACGCAATACCACTTCATCCAGACGGCGGTGCTTGAGGGCCAGTACCGCCTCAATATCGGCTGCCGGGTAATCGCTGGCCAAGTAGTTTTTGAGGCGCTCAAGCATGAAGTCGAACACGCCGTCCACCGTACCCTCGGCAATCACGCCGGCCGGGAAAGTCGCCACCGTCGCCATCAGCAGGGCGTGCAGATCCAGCGGCAGGCCCAACACCATGCGCAACACACCGAGTGCGGCACGGCGCAAGGCAAACGGGTCCTTGTCACCGGTCGGGATCAGGCCGATGCCGTAGATGCCAACGATGGTTTCCAGTTTGTCGGCCAAAGCCACGGCCGTCGCGACCGGCCCCACCGGCAGACTGTCACCGGCAAAGCGCGGGTGATAATGACCTTCGATCGCCGCAGCCACCGCTTCCGGCTCGCCGTCATGACGGGCGTAATACATGCCCATGATGCCCTGCAGCTCGGGAAATTCACCGACCATGTCGGTCAGCAAATCGGCCTTGGCCAGGTAGGCGGCTCGCTCGGACTGCGCCTTGTCGGCACCGAGTACCGGGCCAATTTCGCCCGCCAGTTTCTGCAGGCGATAGACGCGCTCAAGCTGGTTGCCAATCTTGTTGTGATAGACCACCTGCCCCAACTTGGCGACGCGTGCTTCGAGAGGATGTTTTTGATCCTGCTCGAAGAAGAACATGGCGTCGGAAAGTCGCGCGCGCAGCACGCGGGCATTGCCCTGAATGATATGCGACGGATCGGCCGTTTCCAGATTGGAAACCACCAGGAATTTGGGCAATAGCTTGCCGTTGGCATCGAGCAGCGGGAAATATTTCTGGTGTTGCTGCATGGAAAGAATCAGGCATTCCTGCGGCACTTTCAGGAAATCTGCGCTGAACTCGCCCACGTAGACCATGGGCCACTCGACCAAGGCGGTCACTTCGTCGACCAGACCCGCCGAAGGCGCAATATGCGCGCCTTGCGCCGTGCACGCGGCAGCCAGCCGCTCTTCGATCAGATGACGCCGTGCGGCAAAGTTCGCCACCACGTGGCCTTCTTCATACAATTTCCCCGCGTACTCCTCGGCGCGTCCCAAGACGATCTCGCCCGTGGAGAGGAAACGATGGCCAAGCGTCGCGCGACCAGACTCCAGATGCAGCACTTTGGCCGGAATCACATCCGTACCGTGCAACACGGTCAGTCGGTGCACCGGACGGATAAACTGGCCGTCGCGATCGCCCCAACGCATCATCTTGGGTGCAGGCAACTTTTTCAACGTGGCTTCGATAATGCCGGAGAGTACCGACACGAGCGCTTCGCCTGGCTTGACCGAACGGAAGATGAATACCTCCTGCTTGCCATCCGATCCTTTTTCCAGCTGATCGAGTTGATCGGGCGCAATCCCGCAGGAACGGGCAAACCCAAGCAAGGCCGGCGTTGGCTTCCCATCCTTGAACCCCGCGATCACAGCAGGGCCCTTTCGTTCAATACGCTGCTCAGGCTGGATCGCCGCGACGCCCGGAATCGAGACCGCCAAGCGGCGCGGACTGGCAAAGCCCGCGTATTCCGCATCCTTGGCCACAAAACCCAACTTGGCCAGTTCATCAAAAATACCGGAGGAAAAAACCGCATCAAGTCGGCCTAGCGCTTTGGGTGGCAGTTCTTCGGTCAATAATTCAATCAGCAGGGTCGGGTTCATTTCAGCTTGTCTCATTTCTTGTTGGCGGCACGTTTATCCGCTTCTATCTTGCACACCTGGCGCACAAAATCGGCGCCATAAGTATTTTCCGGCGGCGAGGTATATTCCCATTGGTAGCCCGGTACGTCATAGCGAGCCACTTCGGCATCATTTTCATCGGTCATTTCCACTGCGATGCCAGCCATGCGACCGGTTTTACAATCGATCGCTTGGCGTGTGTATTTCTTGCGAAATTTCCCCTTGGAAACGCCATCAATCTGATCAGCGTAGAAAACTTGCACCATCCAGACATACACGTTTCGGTCATCTGGAAATTCCGCGTTGCCGCTAATCGAATCGATATTCACCAGCACATCGAAATCCGGCATGGTGCCATAACGCCGCCACTCGCCGGTTTTCGGCGCAGGAACAGCGGGCTTACCCTGCTCATAGCCAATTTTTTGGCCACATCCTGTCAGGGCAAGGACCACCAGCAGCATCCAAAGCTTGCTCATCGACCGTCCTCAGAAAGTCAGGCTTCCAACTTGCACATCGGAAAGCCCAGTTTTTCGCGGCTATCAAAGTAGGATTGCGCCACCTGCCTTGCCAAGGCACGGACTCGACCGATGTAGGCGGCTCGCTCCGTTACCGAGATCGCGCCACGCGCATCGAGCAGGTTGAACGTGTGAGAACACTTCATCACCATCTCGAAGCCAGGCAAGGCCAAGCCTGCATCCATCAGGCGCTTGGCTTCGCCTTCAAAATCATTGAACAAGCGGAACAACAGTTCAACGTTGGAATGCTCGAAGTTGTAAGTCGACTGCTCGACTTCGTTTTGGTGATAGATGTCGCCGTAAGTGACTTTCTGGCCATTCGGATAAACGGTCCAGGTCAGGTCATAGACATTTTCGACGCCCTGCAGATACATCGCCAGACGCTCGACACCATAGGTAATTTCACCCAGCACCGGCTTGCAATCCAGACCGCCCACCTGTTGGAAGTAGGTGAACTGGGTGACTTCCATCCCGTTCAGCCACACTTCCCAGCCCAGACCCCAGGCACCCAGCGTGGGCGATTCCCAGTCGTCCTCGACAAAGCGGATGTCATGCACGGTCGGATCGATACCCAACTCACGCAGTGAGCCGAGATAAAGTTCCTGGATATTGTCAGGACTGGGCTTCAACACTACTTGAAACTGGTAATAGTGCTGCAAACGATTGGGATTTTCGCCATAGCGCCCGTCTTTGGGGCGGCGAGAAGGCTGCACATAGGCAGCATTCCAAGGCTCCGGCCCCAAGGCCCGCAAGAAAGTAGCCGTATGGAAAGTGCCCGCACCGACTTCGATATCATAAGGCTGCAACAATGCGCAGCCTTGCCTGGCCCAGTATTTCTGCAGGGTCAACAGGACTTCCTGAAATGTTGGCATCGCTTCGATCTCCGCCGCAGTCAATACGGCGCTGTAACTTGGAACCAGCGATTTTACTTGTATTTGCCACTATCAGGATAGCGCGGTGAAAACCGTTACACGGCGCAAAATGACAATGCATCCCCACTCGCTTATCCTGTCTTCTCGGAATGCCTAGTGTCACACCATGAAAATACTTTGCCTGCTCTTCGCCTGCCTTGCCCTGCCCGCCCACGCCCGCATCGATCTGAATGCCGTATTGGAAGCCTCGCGCAGCCACAACCTCCCTCTGCTCGCCCGCATGAGCGAAGCGGCTCTGGGCGATCCGCTGGAAATGTACCCGCGCTATCAATGGCTCACGGCACAGATCACGACCTTGCCCGAGGCAGACGCCAACAATTTTCTCGCGCGTTATCCCGACACACCGCTGGCCGAACGATTTCGCGCCGAATGGCTGAAAGAACTGGGGCATCGCCAAAGCTGGGCCAGCTACGCTGCTGAATACCCAAAACTGGAAAACCCGAACAACGAACTGCAATGTTTTTTTGCCCAAGCAGGAATGGCCTTGGGTACGGAGCAGGCACTAAACGCCGTGCGGGCGATCTGGTTCAGCGGACAAGCCCAACCGCAAGCCTGCGGCCCCGTATTTGATGCACTGCAGGCACAAGGCAAGCTCACCAGCGATGATGTCTGGCAACGCCTGCGCTTGGTGTTATTCAATGACAATATTGATCTAGCGGTATCAATTGCAACGCGAATCGACTCCGCATCCGCCATTAATTACAAGCAGCTCTCGATCCTGCGTACCCAACCAGAAAAGGGCTGGCCACAACCCGCCGAATCGCGAGCGGGACGGGAACTCGCCCTTTACAGCTTGGGACGCATTGCCCGCAACACGCCCGAACGGGCGGCACAGTTGCTATCCGAGGTAGAAGCTCACTGGCCGGAGCCCGACCGGCAATATGCCTGGCGCCTGATCGGCGTCCAAGCTGCCAAGAAACATAATCCACAGGCGAATGACTGGCTCGCACGCGGCGGACGCGAAGGCATGGATGCGGAATCGCGAGCTTGGTCGATCCGCGCCGGACTGCGTGCGGGAGACTGGAAAGGCGTCCTGGAACGTATTGACACGCTGCCAGAGCAACAACGCCAGGAACCCTGCTGGCGTTACTGGCGTGCGCGGGCGCTCAAGGAGCTCGGCCGCATCACCGAAGCCAACCCGCTACTGGCGGACATTGCCAATGGCGGTGATTTTTACAGCCTGCTTGCCCGCGAAGATCTCGGCACCGTACTGGAACCGGCCAGCATCCAATATCAGGCCAGCGAAGATGAAATTCGTGCGGTTCAACAATGGCCAGCGGTCAAACGCGCACAAGCGCTGTTCCAGCAAAACTGGCGCACGGAAGCCGTGCGTGAATGGAACTGGGGGATGCGCGGCCAAACCGACCAAATGCTGTTGGCCGCATCCGAATTTGCACGGCGCCAGGGTTGGTACGACCGAGCCATTTATTCAGCCGAGCGCACACGTGAATTGCATAACGCATCGTTACGCTACCTCACGCCCTACCGCGAGGTTGTGGAAAAACTGGCCCGCACTGAAGGGCTGGACCCCGCCTGGGTCTACGGTCTGATGCGCCAGGAAAGCCGTTTTATCGCCGATGCCAAATCGAGCGCCGGCGCACGCGGACTGATGCAACTGATGCCTGCCACCGCCAAATGGATTGCGGGGAAATTGGGCATTAAACGTTTCAACCCGAATGATGCACTGGATATTCGGACCAACGTGATGCTCGGTAGCCGCTATCTGCGCGAAATATGGAGCGGACTCAATGAAAGCCAGGTTATGGCCAGCGCAGGTTACAACGCGGGACCAAACCGTGCCCGCGCCTGGCAAGCCACGCAGCCACTGGATGCCTCAATCTATATTGAAACCATCCCGTTCAGCGAAACGCGTGATTATGTAAAAAAAGTGATGACCAATGCCGTGCATTACTCTCAGGTTTTCGGCTCAGGACAAACCTCGCTCAAGTCACGTTTGGGCAAAATTCCGGCCAAGGCAGGCAATGATTCAGACAACCCTGAATGATCAACACCCAGGCCGGATGCAGGACTGCGCAGCCATTCTCCTTTCGCGGTAAACTTCATGAAACTCCTTTCCGAGAAAATCTTATGCAACTGATGCTTGATAGCCTGCCGCCCGCGGCGACAGAAAACGACATTCTCGCGCTGTTCGTCGAACTGGGTATCCCGGCCCCCATCAATATGACCATCGCCCCCGGCTTGCGCGGCAAACCTTCGGCGGTCATCAATTTCGACCTGGACCATGCCGACATGGAAGCCGTTGTCAAATTGCTCGATGGCCGCATCTGGATGGAGCATGCCCTGCATGCCAGTCTCGCCACGCTTTTTCACTAATTCGTCCAATTCAGCAGGAATTCCGCCATGCGCATCGCCGTATTCGACAGCAAACGTTATGACCGGGCGGCCCTGACCAAGGCCAACACGGAGTTTGGTCACAAACTGGAGTTCTTCGAAGATCGACTCAACCGCGCCACTGTTCCTTTGGCTGCAGGTTTTGACGCAGTCTGTCCATTCGTCAATGACCGGGTGGATGCCGCCACTATAGAGGAACTGGCTCGACTTGGCGTCAAGCTGATCACACTGCGCTCGGCCGGTTTCAACTCGGTGGATATCTCCGCAGCAGCACAACAAGGCATCAAGGTCATGCGGGTACCGGCCTATTCGCCAGAAGGTGTGGCAGAACACGTATTCGCCTTGCTGCTTACCCTCGTGCGTCGCACTCATCGCGCTTATACCCGGGTACGCGACGGCAATTTCTCTTTGGAAGGACTGGTCGGCTTCAATTTGAGCGGACGCACCTTCGCGGTGGTCGGCGCAGGCAAAATTGGCATTGCAACCCTGCGCATTGCCAAAGGCTTTGGCATGAAGCTGATTGCCTATGACCGTACGCCAGACAATACCTACGTCACGGAACTGGGCGGGGAAAACGTCAGTTTTGACGAGTTATTGCAACGTGCGGACATCATCTCGCTGCACACACCACTGACACTGGACACACATCACCTGTTTAACGCTGACGTGCTGTTTCGCATGAAGCGCGGTGCCGTCATCATCAATACCAGTCGAGGCGCCCTGATCGATACAGAAGCCTTGCTCGTTGCATTGAAATCCGGA
Source organism: Formivibrio sp. (assembly GCA_031291275.1). Classification (GTDB taxonomy): domain Bacteria; phylum Pseudomonadota; class Gammaproteobacteria; order Burkholderiales; family Chitinibacteraceae; genus Formivibrio. The sequence continues at coordinate 6,669 of JARLJJ010000221.1, read as the reverse complement.
CAACTGGGTGGCGTAGGGCTGGATGTATACGAATACGAAGAGGGCGTGTTCTTTGAAGACCTCTCCTTTGCCGCGCTGCAGGATGATCTGTTGGCTCGACTAACAACTTTCCCCAATGTGATCATTACCTCGCATCAAGGCTTTCTGACCGACGAAGCACTCTCCAACATTGCCCATACCGTACTCGCCAACGCAACCATTTTTGAACGCGGCGAAAAACTGGTCAACGAAGTCCTCCCGACTGCCTAAATCTGACTATGGCCAAAACATACCGGCGCAAATTGCGTATGCCGCGGCTAAAAAAACCGCAGTTTGAGCGCATTTCATCGCGCGCCTCACACTGGTTGTTGATTTTGCCCAGTATGGCTGCGGCGATATTCGCGTTGGCATTTGTGATTTTCCTGGCGCAAAACGTGAAGAGCGATCACGAACGCACCACCGCACAACTGGAACAGGATCTGCTGTGGCTTAAGCAAGCGCTTCGTATTCAAGTAGCCAGCGATCAACGTGAACTGGAAACACTTTCGGCCACGCTCGGCGCCCAAGGACTGGGCTCGGCCGATTTTATCGGGCGCAGTCTTTCGCTGTTACAGAACAATCCGGAAGTTTTTGCGCTCGAATATGTGGACGAAACTGGCCAGACCCGCTGGCGCGCGCCAACATCAGTTTCCCCTGGCGAGCCGACCATCACCCATCCCGCCATCCTGGCCGCTCGGGCCATCACGGCCGAGCACGATGAGACAGTCCTAACCCGCCGCATCACGGATGAGCACGGCAACAGCCTGATCGCCATTGTCACTCCGGTCAAACTGGTCTACGGCGGGCGGCATGATTTGATTGCCTGGGTGTCTTTGCATTCCCTGTTGCAACTGCGCACGCCTTGGTGGATCAGCCAGCGCTATGAAATCAGCCTGCAGGATGCCAATGGCCAAGCCATTGCCACGCGCTTTGATCGCCGGCAAGAGCACATGGATGTTAGCCGTTCCGTTGCACTGGATCTCCCGCCTACCGACCTGCAACTTGCCGCTGCACCCTATCCGGAAGAAGTGGGTTGGCAAACTGCGCTCACCGCCTCACTGACCGTCCTTGCCCTGTTGATGATTATCTCAACCTGGGCATTGCGCCTGCATATCCGGGGCCGCCAAGCGGCAGAATCGCAGTTGCGCAAGGAAACCGCCATGCGCCAAGCCATTGAAAATTCGCTGGTGACCGGCATTCTGGCCATGGACAGCACGGGGCGCACGCTTTACACCAACCGTGCCTTCAGCGAGATGATCGGCTGGTCCGCCGAGGAGCTGATCAACAACACGCCGCCCAAACCTTTCTGGCCCCCCGAGGAAGAGGCTCGCTGCCAGGCAGTACAGGATGCCATTCTTTCCGGCCAGTTCAACGCCAATGGATTCCAGCTCAAACTGATGCGCCGCAACGGCGAACGTTTCGATGTTCGTATCTACGTCGCCCCGCTCGTGGATGACGAGGGGCAACATACCGGTTGGATCAGTTCCGTTTATGACATCACCGAACTGCAGCACGAACGTGAAGCATTGCAGGCTGCGCACGAACGCTTCATTACCGTCCTCAACGGGCTGGATAGCGCGGTTTCGGTCAGCAACGCCACCACCGGCGAATTATTGTTGTCCAATGCCCACTTTGATCGCGCCTTCGGTCTGCCTGAACGACACGGTGCCTGTTGTGTTGCGCCATTTTTTCCGCGCCGCGACTGGCCGCCGGTCGATGCCGAATGGTTCGATGCCTACCGCAACCGTTGGTACCACATCCAGAGTCGGCGCAGTGTCTGGGTCGATGGTTCTGTGGTCTGGCTCGATACCGCAGCGGACATCACCACCCGGCGCGACGACGCCGAAAGAGAACGCCAGCAAAATGAGCAGATGCAGCAGACTGCCCGGCTCGTCAGCATGGGGGAAATGGCTTCCAGCCTGGCGCATGAGTTGAACCAGCCCCTTGCCGCCATTGCGAGTTACGCCTCCGGCTGCCGCAACCTGCTGGGCCAGACGCAACCCAACTTGCGCCAGCTCGATCAGGCAATCGACAAGATGGGGGAGCAGGCCAAACGCGCCGGGCAAATCATCCGCGGCATCCGCGAATTTGTTCAGCGCCAGGCACCGCACCGCCGCAGCTGCCAGGTAGATGATCTGATCAATACCGCGCGAAGCCTGTTGAAGGCCGAGGTCCAGAAACACCGGATCAAGCTTTCCATAGAACGAGAACCCGGCCTGCCCCCGTTGTTTGCCGATGCAGTCATGCTGGAACAGGTTATCTTCAACCTGCTGCGCAATGCCATCGAAGCCATGCAAGCCACGCCAACAGACAAACGCACCCTGCATGTGCGGCTTTCACGCGACAATGAGCAACTTCGCGTCGTGATTGCCGATCGTGGCACTGGCATTGCACCGGAACAACTGGAACAATTGTTCAAACCGTTCTATAGCACCAAGACTACCGGCATGGGGATGGGGCTGAATATCTGCCGTTCGATCATCGAACACCATCAAGGCCGGTTGTGGGTGGAACCGAATCCCGGCGGCGGCTGCCGCTTTATCTTTACCGTGCCTTTCAGCGAGGAACCACAAGCCCATGAACCCTGAACGCCGCATTGGCATCATTGACGACGATGATGCGCTCCGGGACGCTCTCTCCTGGCTTTTCTCTACCCGCAACCATCAGGTCAGCACCTTTGCCGATGCCGAAACCTTCCTTGCCGCTTATCGACCGGAAGATTTTGGCTGCCTGCTGATGGATGTGCGCATGCCAGGCATGAGCGGACTGGAAGCATTCAGTCGACTCAAAGCACACGCTTACTGCCCGCCCGTGGTTTTTCTGACTGGTCACGGTGATGTGCCGATGGCCGTCACAGCACTCAAGGATGGCGCTGCCGATTTTGTTGAAAAACCTTTTGCCGACAACGATATCGTCGATCTGGTCGAACGTTGCCTGAATCAGGATGCCGATCGACGCCGTACCTTTGAAACACGGGAATCAGCCGAGGCCAGATTGGGGCACTTGACCCCGCGCGAACGTGAAGTCATGAAGTTGATTCTGGTTGGCCGGCTCAATAAGCAAATTGCCGATGACCTATCCATCAGCATGAAAACAGTCGAAGTTCACCGTGCACGTACCTTGGAAAAAATGCAGGTCAAGACCGCAATGGAGCTTGCGGCCTTGCTACGGGATGCCGGAATCGATATTTGATTCTTGCCCCGTCGTCTGCCACTCCACCGTGCCCAATGGAAATCACTATGTCCGACAACCGCGCACTTGATCTGTTGCTTGAAGCCTCCAATGATGCACTTTGGCTTTGGAAGCCTGTCAATGATGAGATTAGCTGGGGCGCGGCTTGGTTCCGGCTGACGGGTCTCGATCCAGAAACCGCGCTCAAGCCCGGGATGGCAGAATGGCACTCACGCCTGCACCCGGATGAAGGGAGTGCAGTACTGCATCAATTCGACGGGTTCCTGTCGGGAAGCAATGACCAGTTCGAGTCCGAACATCGCCTGCGCATTGAAACCGGGGATTACCGCTGGGTGCGGCTTCGTGCCCACTGCGAGCGCAATGCCGACGGGACGGTCAGCTTGATTGCCGGATCGTTTACCGACATCAGCGAACACAAGATCCTTGATCCTTATACCCGCCTGCCCAACCGCATCGTCTTCCTTGACCGATTGGAGCGCTCTTTGGCGCGCTTGCGCTTCGGTGAATCCCATGCGGCAGGTGTCCTGTCGATTCGCATTCACTTGCCAGCCAGCCACGTCGACTTGCTCAACAACGAAGAACAAGCCCAACTGGCACGGATTCTGGGCGAGCGTATCAGTCGCGAATTGCGGCCCTGGGATCTGGTGGCACAGCCCGATGCACTGGAATATGCGGTCCTGCTGGAAATGGTTGCGACAGGAAGAAACATTCCGTCCATTACCGAGCGCCTGCTGCTGGCATTGCGCCAACCGGTACAGATCGGTTCGCACACCCTGCAGGTCGGCGCTGCGATCGGTTCAGCGGACACTACGCAGATTTTCGGCAATGAGGAACATTTGCTTCATGCCGCGGAAAGTGCCGCTCGGCTGGCCGCCAGCCACGGCGAATATTGTCATCTGACCTATGATCCCACCACGCCGGAAGTATTGGCCCAACAGCTTCAAATCGAACGCGAAATCGTTGCTGCGCTGATCGAGCAAACCTTTGAACCCTGGTTCCAGCCCATCGTGCGCCTTGCAGATAGTGCCGTCATTGGCTTTGAAGTCCTGGCCCGCTGGCCGCGTCAAGATCAAGTATTGGAACCACGCCAGTTTCTTCCCCTGATGGAACGCAATGGCCTGATCAAACAGCTCAGCTGGATCATGCTGCAGAAAGGTCTGGCCATTCATGAACAATGGATTGTGGATGGACTGATCCCGTCAGATAGCCGGCTTGGCATCAACCTGCCTGCCGAACAATTGCTCGATGAGCCTTTGGCCGAGCAGATTCTTGCCCTGCTTGACGACATGAATATAGCCGCCCAGCGTCTGCGGCTGGAAATCCGGGGCAAAACGGTCGCCAACCAAAGCTCTCTTTCCCGGGAAAAACTGGCCCATCTGCGCAGTTGCGGCATCCAGATTGCTATCGACGACATGGGGATCGACCCGATTTCCCTGCAGCAGCTACAGCATTTCCCGCTGGATATGTTCAAGATTGAGCGCAGCCTGGTGCAGGAACTGGAAAGCAGTACGGCCACTTGCGGCGTGATTCGCGCCATCGTCTCGCTCGCAGCAGCCATGGATCTTGCCGTGGTCGCCCAAGGCGTGGAAACGCCGGGCCAACTGACCTTTTTGCGTGAACAAGGGGTGCGTCTTGCCCAAGGCTTCCTGCTAAGCACTCCTCTGCCTGCCAGCAAAATGCGTGAATGGCTGACCAATAGAGTCTGATACCTGCGTCTGGCAACTAATCACTTCAATCTGCTCAACCGGGGGCGGATAATTCTGCTGGTTTTCATCAACAACCTCGTTCATGCCCATGCCGACCCCTGATCCCACTGCCGTTGAAATCGTCACTCAAACCATCCGTTCGCGCCACTCGACCCGGCGTTTCCTGCCGACGCCCGTGCCAAAAGAAATACTGCTAGAAATTCTGGATCTGGCGGCCAGTGCGCCCAGCGGGGTCAACACCCAACCGTGGCACGTCCATGTTCTGACCGGTGCAAAATTGGCTAACATCAGCACGGCCATTCTGGCTGAATATGATCACCCGACGTTCGAACACAAGGGCGAATACGACTACTACCCACAGCACTGGGTAGAGCCTTACCTGTCACGTCGGCGCAAAAATGGCCTGGACATGTACGGACTGCTAAAAATCGGCAAGGAAGATAAATCCCAAATGAAAGCGCAATGGGGACGTAACTTCCAATTCTTCGATGCCCCCGTTGGGCTGATTTTTTCCCTCGACCGTATCATGGGACAAGGCAGCCTGATCGATTATGGTGGCTTCCTGCAGACGTTGATGATTGCCGCTCGGGCCTACGGACTGGATACCTGCGTGCAGGCTGCATTTTGTGACTACCACCCTATCCTGCACCGTGAACTGGATATCCCGGACAGTGAATTCATCGTCTGCGGCATGTCGCTTGGCTATGCCGATCCAGCCGACCCGGTCAACACCCTGGAAACTGGACGCGTTCCTGCCCAAGAATTCACCCGGTTCCACGAATAAGAACCCATCCCATTAGGCGGCTGCGCCTTCGCGTCTGGTAGTCCCACAGGATTGGCTGCGCGGCATCAAGAGGCGCTCAGAACACCCCAAGAGTACTTCCTGCGGGGCGCCTTTGCTCCGTCTTCCCGCCAGCGGCCTTGGCTCGCTTGCCTACTGAGAGAGGTTCTAACGAGATTACTGCATCGCTTGAATGAGAAACACGCTGTGTTCAATGCATGGCCGGGCTGACAAAACGATAGCCGACGCCATACATCGACTGGATCGGGTCGAATCCAGGCTGCACACGTTCGAATTTCTTGCGAATCTTGCGGATATGGCTATCGATGGTGCGATCCGTCACGACCCGACCATCCCGGTACATCTCGTTAATAAGCTGGCTGCGCGTAAAAAGCCTTCCTGGCGACAATGCCAGAAAGTGCAACAGTTGGTATTCGATGGCGGTCAGCTCCAGATCATGCCCGCCCAACAATGCACGCCAAGCTGCGTCATCAAACTGCAGGCGGGAACCCGTTGTGGGCATAGCCGGAATTAACCGCCCATCGCTGCGCCGCAAGACTGTTTTTACTCGTGCCACGACTTCGCGCGGACTAAACGGCTTGCACACATAATCGTCTGCACCCTGTTCCAGCCCCAGCAAACGATCAATCTCGTCGATTCGCGAAGTCACCATAATGATGGGCAAGTTCGAGTAACGCCGCACGGCTCGGCAAACTTCGAGTCCGGTCATGCCAGGCAGGGTGTGATCCAGCAGCATCAGCGCGGGCGTATGCATCTCCAGCCAATCCGATACATCGTCGCCCCGAGCCAGCCAGGCAGTTGAAAAGCCCTCCGCCTGGAGATAATCATTCAGAATGCCGGCGATTTCCGGCTCATCTTCCACGATCAAGATCGGTTTGGTATTCATGCATACTCCAATTCCGGCACCAAAGGTAATTGCAAAGTCCAGCAAAGCCCGCCCAGGTCACTGAG
>JARLJJ010000220.1 GCA_031291275.1 Formivibrio sp. | reverse complement strand
CGTCGGCGAGTGGTGCATATTGGATGCAAAACGGTCTTGAAGTTGATTTGCGGGGCGATTTTCAGGCGGCGCTACTATCATTCCAGGAGGATAGAGTCCTATGACTTCAAGAAGGCCTAACCTGAGCGTAGTGTGGTTGTTCATGGTTGTTGTGGTGGTGTCAATACTGTGGTCGTCCGTATCTGGCGGCGCACAATCAAGGCCAGCAGGTTCTTCACGTCCCGAAGAGATCGAGTGGACTTGGGAAGTTCGCCCGACTGATTCAGATCCCAAGTTGCCCAATGTCCTCTTGGTTGGCGATTCGATCTCGCGAAATTACTACCCTGAGGTGCGGCGAAGTTTACGTAACGTGGCAAATGTCTACTTACTGGCCACCTCCGCGTCCATCGGAGATCCCAGACTCTCTCAGCAATTAGCCGAATTTGTCGCTATGGAGAAGGTCCATTTCCGTGTCGTGCATTTCAACAATGGCATGCACGGATGGAGCTATTCTGAAGGTGAATATCGGCAAGCGTTTCCAGCCTTTCTTGCGTCGATTCGCGCAATGTCTCCTGATGCGTCACTGGTATGGGCAAGTACGACTCCAGTAAAAGCCGATGCCATTGGCGGAGCAACGAATGACCGGGTCAGCGCAAGGAACGCCGTTGCGCTTGCCTTTGTGAGTGAAGCCAACATTGCGGTGGACGACCAGCACGCACTCATGCTGAAACATCTGGATACCTATCAGGATACGGTTCATTTCAATGACGAAGGCTCGCAGATTCAAGGAAGACAAGCCGCCGAACATATCAGGGTAGTGTTGCGATAAATACTTATTCTGACAGAGCTGTAATAATCCTCATTTGTAGATTCCATCAACCCACCTGAACAAAGTCTTGGATAAGTTCACTCGATTTAGGGATGCTGCTGGCAACCTGATAGGTGCGCCGCTCGCACTTGACCAGCAGTTCAACAACTTCGGTTTTCCCATCGGATCATAGTAGAAATGGCCATTTGCACGTGTACTGAAAACGCCGGCAGT
>JARLJJ010000219.1 GCA_031291275.1 Formivibrio sp. | reverse complement strand
TCAGCCCTTCGTGGAGGCGAAAGATGGAGTCGTCGCTGTCTCGTTTCCAGCCGGTTCCACCAGCCCACTCATTGCAGAGGGCAAGGGGATATTTGTCAAACGCGGTTGTTTTGCCTGCCACGGCCCTGTTGGCAGGGGAACAGTGGCTGCGCCCAATCTGACTGGCGTAACCGAAAAGTACGGCGTGGAACGATTGCAAGCCCTCTTGCGTAATCCGAATCCACGCATGAGAGCAGGCAACATGCCCGTAGTTGATGCATCTCCCAGCGACATGACTGCCCTGGTCGCGTTTCTTGGAGCAGTGGGCACCAGTGCGGCAAGCGTGCCCGCAGTGTATCGTATACAGCCGCAATCGCCTTTCCAGCAAAGACATCGCGCACCGCAATTGAAAGTAAATGTGAGCTTGCCAGTACATCCTGATGTTCGAGATCTTCAGACGCCTCCGGCGGAGTCGGTTCTAGCGGGCCGCCGGATCTTCATGACGCATGGATGCTTTGCCTGCCACGGAATGGGGGGCATCGGTGGGCGTGCTCCCGCATTGGGCCCGCTTGTTGCGAAGCTTTCGGATGAGGAGTTGACTGGGGTTTTGCGGAATCCAAATGCAAAAATGTTAGCCGGAGGAATGCCGCCAGTCACGGCAACCCACGAAGAGTTGGAATCGCTGCTTTCGTATCTTCGAACCCTGCCAGCAACCCAACCTGCAAACGTGCCCGCCGCCAAGAATGTTAATCCGAAATGAACTGTTCCTGAGAGTCTCTCAATTTGCCTTAATGACTGTGCCATTAAGGCATGGGCGGGCTGGTTTGAGTTTCCCGGCAATCGGTTCCGGCCGACGTGAAACAAGTTGGTATGCCAAGTCGTTCAGTTAGTCTGATGGGTTAGGCATCCTTCCGTACAGCTCAGTAGTTCCTCTCCGGACCTTCTTTCGTTGGCTGGCAAGATATAGAGTGGGGGAAGCGGGTCAGTGCATGTGCTTCATCTTCATTTGTCTTGGTCTTCCCCGAAGTTAACGACGCTCTTATTCAGGGGCAACTCGTGTATGCGCAGTTCCCCATACCCGTCGGTCGCGCTTTTGCAACAGTACCGGTTAATCAGGCAGGGCACTTCCTCGCCGCTGAGCGCCCTGGACGAAGTGGTGACCTCAAAATGCAAATGCGACTCGCGGCATCACTGGTAACTCCGATTCACATCTTGGATTGCTTGATCTCGGGCAAAGAATTCGTAACCAGCCTGAATCTCACCGCCATCTGCCTAATGAACCCTTATTTGAGCCAGTACGCTGAGAGTGGGAAGAATGGCCTTGTAATTCTGTTTTTAGAGTCACTCGGCCCCAGTGAGGTATCGCCTCTATTCAGAGTTCCGACCTGCGTGACTGCCTGGGGGTATGTACACGAGCAGGCCACCCCGGTCGATATCGGTGCACTGGAATCTTTCTGAATATGGCATCGGAGAACGTCACGTTGCGCGCACAAAACACTTATGGTGCCCGGATTGATCCGCCTCAGAGGGTTAATACCCATAAATGCCCTTTCGACCAACGATTTGTTGATTGCTACATCGTAGTGAGGCAAGAACCTGTTCGATGGCAGATCCACGGAAAGTCAATCGGCGGTTGAAGGACTTGGAGCCTGTTTGATCGGCATACCATGACGGCCCCGCAAGCCATACGCCGGGCAATGGAAGTCATTACAGCACACATGCCGTCGTATAGTCCCTATTTAGCCCCCAACGGCGCACGGGGTGGAACAACCGCCGAGGTGACCACGCAACTAAGCTGTTAATTTATAAAGGGTTAGTTGGTTCCAAGAGGGGGGACTTGAACCCCCACGACCTTGCGGTCTGCGGATTTTAAGTCTGTTTTTGATAGATTTGCATGACGTTGCACTCTCGCGCAAGAATCTGCATAAATTATTTAATATGAAACACATGCATGAGCACTATGAATCGCACTGCGCTCCAAGAAACCGCACAAAATCACGGAACGAACATGCACCAAAACAGGCACCAAATTAGCCTGCTTAAACTGTCGACTACCGCTTTCATTTCGCGTACGCGCAAACATGACGCCTAGTCCGTGGCTGGCAGGAAAACGACATGAGCTTACTTACTTAGAGCGGAGGAAATCATGGTAAAAAACTCAGAGTCGCTGTACACAGTACCTCTTCACCTCAGTCCAATTCCCGCATAAACTCCCAAGCTGTCAATTCTCCGCGGCTTGCCCGCTGATCTCCGCCAACACTCACTACCCTTTTATTTCGCTGTGATCTGACAGTTCCAGGCCCTTTGACCTGGTTCTCTCCTGTCAACAAGTTGCCTGCAATATCCATCTTGCTTGCGATGCTGTCTTCCTAGTCCAGAACTCAGTAGATCAAAACTCTAAGTGCTTTTTCTGGTGTCGCTTAGGGACTACAAGGCAATTCTTTCTATCACTCATCTGTACCGAAGTTGTACCGAGATTTTGACGGAGGTCTGCCGATGTGCCGCTTGCACTGTTCGACACCAGAACTGGAATAACTTACCGGCTGCCCAAGGGAAAAAGGTAAGCGTTTGTTCCATTCAGCGCGAAAGGCGAAAAGTAAGCAAGTGACTAGATGTGACTGGAACTGATGTTAGCTGACATTACCCCGACGGACGCAATCCATGCACGCCGCCGGAATCTGGCTCTGGGGCGACGCGGCCTCTTGGCTTTTCGTCCCTCCCAGTTTGAATCTTGCGCGAACTGCAGACTCCGATGGCGTAGCCGCACAGGAATAGGCGGACCGTCATCTCCGGGGCATAGGCCGCCTGACCGCGACCGTCCTTCGCTGAATAAGTGGTATAGACGGCGCTCAGATCAAGCGCCGAGACCACATCCACCAGAAAGCGGGCCAAGTACCCCTCTGGAAGCCAATCGTGAAACGACGCTGGAAATAGAAGAATTTGGTTGACCGTGTCCGGTAGAAAGTTCTGGCCCATGAATCCAATCTAAAACAGCACGCGGCCGGCAGAATGTTGAGACCGCCACATATCTATGCCCGACACCCACCTAGCCGATTAGAATACCTGCACGACAGATGATCTTTGGTCAGATACTCGGGCGTCGGCAAACCGCCATCCCGAACACTGCCCCGCGGCGTCTCCGGCATCGGCCACGGCTGCACACCGACGCGTGTCACCCACGCCGCATAGGAAGCGATCATCTCCCTCACGCGATCCGGGTGCTGATCCGCAAGGTTATGCATCTCGGTGCGATCGAGATCCATGTCGTATAGCTCCCATGAGTCGGAAAGGCGCGAGGCCAGCTTCCGCTTCCCTTCCCGCATCGCGCTGTTTCCCTCGTGCTCCCAAAACAGTGAACGCTCAGCAACCGGGCGGCCATCGAACACCGGGATGAGGCTCTTTCCTTCAAGTGGTGGAGCAGGTGCCCAGCTTTGCTCATCGCAGGATATGGAACTCCCGCGATACCCGTCCAAGTCCCTACGGAGCGCCTAACAAATATTCCGCGAGAGCAAGACAAACCTTTCATCAAGCGACGTGGACCGGCTGGATCTGCACTGACCGGTCCCCCACACCTCCGAAAAACCACTTTTGAGTTATTCGTTGAAGAGCATCGAGATCCTGGGTAACTCCCCGCGCGGTCATAATGATATTTCTATCTTTTGACCAATGTTTTTCATACCAACTGCAC
>JARLJJ010000218.1 GCA_031291275.1 Formivibrio sp. | reverse complement strand
CAATAATCAAACCACAATTGAAGCCGACCTCATCGCAGGCATTCCAGTACAGGGACGCGACATGCGAGAGTCGATGGAAGTTCTCATGCCTGGAGCGACAGCCGCAGGTACTGGGGCGAGCTTTTTCATCCCGGTCACCAGCTTCAATGGCGTATCGCAACTGACTAACAACTATGAGATTGACGGCGCCGCCATGAATGATTACATGCATGGCTCGGCAGCTGCTGACTTTCCACAACCGGAAAACGTTTCGGAATTCAGCGTGTCCTCGACACTCCCTGACGCCTCTGTAGGACGTGGCGCGGGCGGACAGATCGAGGCAACGCTGAAAAATGGCACCAATCAATTGCACGGCCAGTTCTGGACTTATCTACAGAACGGGGCGTGGAATGCGAATTCCTGGTCAAATAAGTTCCAGGGTGTGACGCGGCAACCATTTAACCAGCAGTGGTATGGCGGTAATGTTGGGGGCCCAGTAATCCTGCCAAAGCTCTACCATGGGAAGGACAAGACCTTCTTCTTTCTCTCCTATGAGCGCACCAGCACCTCGAAGAAATCGACGTCCACGGGTCAGACAATTACCAACGATGAACGAGGCGGTGACTTTACGAATTCGCCTGACGGCATCCCGGTGATCAACGGAGTTGCAACCCCGATTATTCCTACCTCCGACTTTTCCACCCTTGGAAACCTCATCAACTCCGATCCAGGGAAAGCAATCTTGCCTCCTCCCACCAGCGGGACGGACACCTTCACTTGGAATCCGAGCGATACGAGTCTGATTCAGACCTGGGTTATTCGAATCGATGAGAACTTCAGCAACAAGCATCGTCTCTTCGGAAGCCTCTGGTGGTACAACGATGCCACGACTTTTCAAGACATGTACGACGAGTTCAGCGAAGCTTCGTGGGCGACGCATTATCCCAATCCTGACGCAACCTGGGGCGAGCCCGTCAAGACAAAGGTTTGGGCCGTCAACGACACCTACACAATCTCTAATTCGATGTTGAACAACTTCATCCTGGGCTTGACGCAAACGGAGATTTCAGTCACCAACACCTGGGGCCCGAACCACGAACTCTTCGGAGCGTCGAACACAGGAATCGGCAGTGTGGGTGACTTCCAGTCACCGAGTGTCCAGCAAATCTCAATACCACGAAATATGGGAATGGGCATCTACAACGGCTACATCAACCCGATGACCCAGAACACCATTGACATCTCCGACAATTTCACTCTGATCAAAGGGCGCCACACTATCAAGGCTGGTCTGGAGTATCGCAGGTACCATGAGCTCCTCTCGCAGACTTGGGGTTCTGGAGCATATGTCGGTTTCAGCGATAGTAACTCAAATGTCGGTGGTACCGGCAATGGAATTGCCGACATGTTGATCAAGGGAGGTGTCGCGAACTTTAGCCAGAACAACAGAAACTTCCTGGATGTTATCTATCCAGCAAGAGAAGCCTATGTTCAGGACACGATAAAGCTCACCCCTCGCCTGACAGCTATGCTTGGCATAAGGTGGGAGCCGCATTTCGGAGTAGAGCCGGTAATCAATGACTTCGTAGCCTTTCGTTCAGGTCAGTCTTCCACTGTCTTTCCAACAGCCCCAGTCGGGCTCGTAACCATTGGGGACCAAGGTATACCCAAGAATACATATGGAGTCCGCTGGGCCGATGTCGGGCCTAGGGCATCCTTTGCGTGGGACCTTATGCGAAATCACAAGGCGGCGCTCAAGGGCGGATATGGACTCTATAGCAATTATCAGGTCCTGCTCGGGTTCACCGGCTATACCAATACTGCGCCGTTTGGTGTTTCCTATTCTCCGAACATCCAGACACTGGATCTTGCTAATCCGTATGCCGAATACGGAAGCAACCCCTTCCCGTTTACTCCGCCTGCGGCAGGCGATCCAAAGAACTCCACCCTGGTTTTCCCTGACCCGGTGAATACAGTGGTGATGAACAAGAACTACAATGCGGGCGAGATTCACAAGTTCAATCTGACATTTGAAGTTGAACCCATAAACACCTACGTTGTCTCCGCTTCCTGGGTGGCGACAAGGGGAACTCATCTCGATGAAACAAGTAACTTTGACTGGCCCAGATTTGTGCCCGGAGCAAGCACGAACGATGTGGATAACGTCCGTTCGCGCGAACCGTACTATTCGGTTGGCTTTGACACAATCAGCATGGATTCCTCCGATTACAACTCCATGTACAACGCTCTCCAGATCGAGGTGAAGAAGAGGTATTCGTACGGACTGACTCTTCTTGGAAACTACACCTATAGCGGCCTCACGAGCCAACAAGGCTGCCGTTACTTGGGTGATTGTCACTTGGATTACTTCAGCCCGGGCACCGTTCATTCAATGGCTGCTGCCTTTCGATATCAGCTGCCCAATTTCCTGAAGCAGAATCAGGTGGCGCAGCTGATCCTGGGGGGCTGGGCAATCGGAGGGGCGACGACCGCCAGTACTGGAGGGTATGGGAGCATTTCAGATTACAACTGCAGCGAATTCAACTTTAGCTCTGCCGGTTGTTATGCAACCTACACCGGCAGCGGTGCGGTACTACCAAATCGCAAGAGCAAAGCTACTGATCCCTCAGGGAACATGCTCGGTGTGACCTGGGTGGATCCGAGCAAGTTCGTCAGGGCGGATCAGGTACAGGTCAACGGCGTCACCTCTACATTGCCGGGAGTTGGTCAGCGGCTGTTCCTGGGCAACGCAACACCTGGCGTATTTAAAGGGCCGGCATCTGGAGTCCTGGACTTCAATGCAAACCTTGACAAGGACTTCAAGATCGCAGAGAGCTATAAGTTCAACTTCCATGCAGAAGCGTTTAACGCTTTGAACCATACTGTGCTGAATGCTCCAAGCTACAACAACACGGTAGGACCTAACATTCAGGGCTTCGGCGTAATCAGCAGCGCCAGCGCGCCGAGAAATATGCAGTTGTCGCTGCGGTTTGTCTTCTGAGCCGGACGCACAGCAGGCTGGTGCAATGCCGTGAGGTCGCGTTCTTACACGATCTCACGGTGCCGGTCTTCTCGATTTTAGACGAGGCTGACTTGGCTGCTCAATAGCGGTCCGGGGCAGGCTCATGTGCGCGCCATGCCAACAAGTTCCTGGGATCGTTACTCGCGCTTCGAGTCTTTCCGCTGCGCATGTGACGCTGCCAGAGCCCTGATCATGAAGCACTTCGTCGTTCAACGCCATTTTTGTAAAGGGGAAGTATGGTTACTCGCAGGTCTGTTCTATCGTGGGTTGGAGCGGCAGGTATGTATACCATGGCTGCTCGCAAGGGACTTGCAGTCGCCATTAAGACGATGGTTCTCGAGAACCGCGCGGGCCTGAAGTGGGAGTTTCTGGGGAAGCAGAACGGTTGGGTATTGGGAACGATCTCATTCCACGAGAAGCAGGTGGAACAACCCGCCACCAAGGGCCTGCTCGCCTTGCGCAACATGAAGAGTGGAGAGGTGCGCTGGCTGGCGGCGGTGCAGGCTGAGAAGATCAATCCGCATACAGCTCATTTGTCTGGCCATGATGAGATCGAAGGGGTGAAGCTTTCTTGGGAGATGGATGTGGAGCTCTGCGAAGATCTGCCGGCGGCGAGGTTCACGCCCAGATGGTCGGTGGACAGCGACCTTGCGGGTTGGGAAGTCTGCCTCGCATATCACGATGAGTTCACGAACGACTGGCGCCTGCAGAGCTATCCTTGGGCTGGCTTCAGTGAAGAGGTATCCATTGCGCCAATGCGGTACAGCGGCGTGCCTGGCGCTCTAATCTACCACCCAGACCAGTCGTTGGTGCTCTTGTACGCCATCGACAGCAACTCGGACTACCTGAATCCGACAACATGGTCAGGCAAGACCAGTTTTTACTTCGCCAATCGCCGAACTGCGCCACAATTTCGCGTCGGCGGTGGCCTCTTGGTAGCCGGGACGAAATACGAAATGCCTCTTCAGCTGATCCTGAGCGATGCGGGCGAATTTGCCGGAGCGATCACTGGGATTGTGCAGACCTGGATCAAAGTAAACAACTATCGTGTGGACAATACGCTCAGGGTACGCACCCCGCAGGAGGCTTTCAACCTCACTCTCTATGGCCGCCAGCAACTGAAAGGTTGGAAGCCGGGCATCGGTTACGAACATCACCTCGGCTCGCCGTTCGTTTACATCGGCAACAACCCATACATTGCCTACTTCGAGTATCGCCAGTATGAGATTACCGGTGAGAAGATGTGGCGAGATCGGACCTTCGATCAAATTGACTTTGCGCTCAAGGGACAACAGCCCAGCGGCGTCTTCCACACAAGCTGGTATTTCCGCAAACAAGAACGCCCTGGCGGAAAGACGGCGGAGGGTTTCTGCAGCTGGGACTGGGACCATAACGGCTACAAGGTGGACATCAACGCCTGGATGGTCCGCTACATTCTGCTAACTTGGCAACTAGTAAAGGAAACGGAGGGCGTGGATCGGCAGGACTGGTACAAGGCCGCACTTGCATCGCTCGAATGGGTACTTGCGCAGCAGAATCCTGACGGCGGTTTCCCACAGGTTGCGGACATTGAATCCGGCGTGAAATCTCAGTCGGTGGTGTGTGGGCGAACCTTGGTGGGGCTGCCGATCATCGCAAGAATCACCGGCGATGATCGCGTCCTTCGTGCCAGCGCAAGACAAGAGCTGTTCCTTCGGCAGGATGT
>JARLJJ010000217.1 GCA_031291275.1 Formivibrio sp. | reverse complement strand
TTTTTTCCCCTCTTCAGGAGCGAGGTGCAGCAGAGGTAAATCCAGCGAAGCCACCGCATCCATGCGCTTTGCATCGTTGGAATGTTCGAGCGTTGAATTGTCCACCACGAAGAGTGCGTGAGTCGGGCAGACACGTACGCACTCCGGGCCAGTTTCGAGGAACGCACACTGATCGCACTTCACGGCGACAGCGCGAACACCCGGCGTCCAGGCTAGAATCGGATCCAGTGTTTTTGCGCTATCCGTGGCGGCATCACCCGCTGTGGTGATGTGCATGGAAGGCGAGATATAACTGCGACTGGTACTGACCACGCCAGTATTGGGTGTACCGCTTGGGGTAATCGCACCGAAAGGGCAGGCTATCGCGCACAGCTTGCAGCCGATGCAGGTTGTTTCATTCAGAACAATCGCATCACCCTCATGAGTGATCGCGTTGACGGGGCAAACCTTGGCGCAAGGTGCGTCTTCGCAATGACGGCAAAGGACTGGTGCCGTACTTTTAGCATTGCGGGTAACAGCCAATCTGGGATGGCCCTGCAAGCCAACCACCTTGTGGACCAAGGTACAGGCTGCCATGCAGGTATTACACCCAATACAAAGCGCGGGCTCCGCGATCACGAAGCGGTTCATAACCGACCCTCCCCCATTCTTTAAACGCTGCCATATAGCGGCGCCACAATAACATAGTTCTTATTAGTATTTTATTGCCACACAGGCATGAAAAGGCGACTACACCTTTCCTCAACTCGATGGCATGGAGGGGCAGAATATGCTTACTGCGAGATTAGATATTTGATCAATATGAACTTATCACGACATTCCCCGCGGAATATTGGACATTCCCCTGCAAGCACACATAGACAGTTGCAAAAAAACAACAACCAATAATCTTTTTCCTTTTTTGCACCCGCAAGACACACCACAACAAAGAACCAACTCATCTTTGAGTCTGCACAAACACACAACCAAGATATAAAACCGTGAAAAATTACCGCTAAAAACCCAGTTTATTGCATGGAGAATGCCCGTCTGACTGTGCTTGAATAGCCGCCCTTAATATTGGTATGCACAGGAGAAAACTGGCATGGTTGATCGTACGTATGTTGAAAAAGCCGCACATAGCGGCGTTCGCAAACTTTCCCTACTTCAGACCGATCCCGGTCGTTACTTGACTCGATCCATCCTGGCCGGGATGTATCTCTCCATTGTGCTGTTCACTTTTTGGTGTCTGACTTACAACCTGCATGATGTAAGCTTTGGCAAAGTAATCGCCTCTGCTTTTTTCGGCGTGGGCTTAACCATCATCGTTTTTACCAATACTGAATTGTTCACCAGCAACAATATGTATCTGGCTGTCTCTTCGGCCGAAGGCCAGACCAGCTGGGGCCAAGCCCTGTTCCTGTGGGTTGTTTGCTACTTTGGCAATCTGATAGGCGCACTGATCGTTGCCGGACTGCTCTATGGCGCGGGCAGCTTGAACGAATTGCCCTTGGATCACGCGCTTTACACCGGTGCCGCACACAAGGTTCACCAGGCAGCATCGGTCATCTTTTTCAAAGGGATTCTTGCAAACTGGGTCGTTTGCCTGGCGGTTCGCCTCGCGATGCGCTGCAAGGACGATGCCGCCAAGATCCTGATCTTGGTCCTGGTCGTATTCATTTTCCTGTACCTGGGTTTTGAGCACTCGATTGCCAATATGGGCACGTTCAGCATGTCGCTGCTGGGACATGGCCAGATCACACTATCCGAAGCACTGTACAACTTGGCATTCTGTACCATGGGCAATATCGTCGGCGGCGTTGTATTGCTTGCCCTGCCGTTCGCCTATATCAATCCGGTCGAAAACACCCCGCCGCAGTAAAGGTATCGACCAGAAAAAAGGGAAGCGTTACGCTTCCCTTTTTTACTGTGCAAACGGATGCCTCAGCAAATACGCGGCAGTTGTTCGCCCGTCATCCAGTCGACCATCCGCCGTCCGCCAAAGACCGTTTCCATCTGCACAAAACCATTGGCATCCTCGATTGCCGCACCAATGATCGCCGCATTCTGGCCATGAGGATGCGCGCGCATCACCGCCAACAAGCGCTCGGCCTCTTCGGACGGACAGATCGCCACCAGCTTGCCTTCGTTCGCCACATAGAGCGGATCCAACCCCAGCAGCTCACACGCCGCCGCTACTTCAGAACGGATAGGAATGGCTTTCTCGTAAATCAGCATGCCGCAACCCGCCGCACTGGCAAATTCATTCAGTACCGCTGCCAGTCCGCCGCGCGTGGGATCGCGCAAGGTGCGGATCGTCGGCACCGCATCCAGCATTGACCCAGTCAGCGTATGCAAGGCAGCCGTATCGGATTCGATTGCCGTTTCAAATGACAAGTTTTCGCGCTGTGACATGATCGCAACGCCGTGGTCCCCCAGAGTGCCAGAGACAAGAATCGCATCGCCGGGCCGGATGCGGTCAGGACCAAGCTCGATGCCCGGCGGCACGATGCCGACACCGGTCGTGGTGATGAACACGCCGTCGCCCTTGCCGCGCTCGACCACCTTGGTATCACCGGTCACGATTGGCACGCCCGCTTCTTTCGCCGCTGCAGCCATCGATACCACGATGCGTTGCAACTCGACCAGCGGAAAACCCTCTTCCAGAATGAAGCTCGCCGCCAGATACAGCGGCTTGCCGCCCGCCATCGCAACATCGTTGACCGTGCCATGCACTGACAGGCAGCCAATATCGCCGCCAGGGAAGAACAGCGGCGACACCACGTGGCTGTCGGTCGCCATGACCATGCGCCCGGCACCGACAGGCAAGGGAAAACACGCGCCGTCATTTTGCGCACGCAGAAAGTCGTTATCGAAATGGCGCACGAATAGATCGTGGATCAACTGCGCCATGGCGCGACCACCGCTGCCGTGCGTGAGGTCAACTTGGCCGTGCTTGAAGTCAATGGGGCGGGAATAGGAAGTCATGCTTTGGCTCCCGCATCTGTCCCAGGAAGTACCTTGAACCGCCCATACGTGTAATGCGCCGCGCACGCCCCTTCGGACGACACCATACACGCGCCGATCGGGTGGTCTGGCGTGCAGGCTGTGCCGAACACCTTGCAGTCGCGCGGATGCTTGTGACCGCGCAGGATGGCGGCGCATTCGCAGGCTTTGGGATCGGGCACTTGGCGGTAGGCGATGCCGTAGCGTTTTTCCGCATCGAAGGCAGCGAATTCTGGCTTGATCTGCAAGGCGCTCTGCGGCACTTCGCCCAGCCCGCGCCAGTCGAACGCATCGCGCAACTCGAGCACTTCCGCGACCATGGCTTGCGCCTTGCGGTTGCCTTCGCGGCTGACGGCACGGGTAAACTGGTTTTCAACGATGGCGCGGCCTTCGTTGATCTGCCGCACCAGCATCAGAATCGATTGCATCACATCCAGTGGCTCGAAACCGGAGATCACCACGGGTTTGCGGTAATGCACGGCAAACCCTTCGTACGGACCGTAACCGATCACGGTGCTGACGTGCGCCGGGCCGACGAATCCATCGAGCGCCACCGCGTCCGGATCACCCTCGGATTCCATGATGTGCACCATCGCCGCCGGCGTGAGCACATGGTTGCAGAACACGCTGAAATTGGGCAGATCGAGCGCCGCCGCCTGTTTGATGATCGCCGCGGTCATCGGCGTGGTCGTTTCGAAACCGATCGCAAAGAACACCACGTCTCGCGTCGGATTTTCCTGCGCAATGCGCAATGCATCATCGCAGGAATACACCATGCGAATATCCGCGCCTTGCGCCTTGGCCTTGATCAGTGACAATCCACCCGAGGCCGGCACGCGCATCGTGTCGGCATAGGTACACAGGATCACGCCATGTTCCCGCGCCAGATCAATCGCACTGTCGATACGGCCAATCGGCAGCACGCATACCGGGCAGCCGGGACCATGGATCATTTTTACGTTCGGCGGCAGTAGATCAAGCAGGCCATAGCGTGAAATCGCATGCGTATGTCCGCCGCAAAATTCCATCAGCCGGTAGTGGCGTTGCGGCTCGACTTCAGCAGCGATCACCGCAGCAATGCTGCGGGCCAGCTCGCCATCGCGAAATTCATCGATATATTTCACGGCAACTCCGGCGTCAAAGGCAAGTTATCGCCATGCGAAGCCTTCATCTCCGCAAAAACCGCCAGTGTCTGCGCGGCCTCTTCGGGATCGAGCTTGCCGATGGCAAATCCCACATGCACGATCACGTAATCGCCCACCGCCACATCCTCGACCAGCGCGACGGAGATTTCCTTCTGCACGCCGGACAACTCAATCCTTGCCCGGTCAGCGCCGAGCAGCTCAATCACAAGAGCGGGTATTGCCAGACACATGGCCTTTCCTTCTGCAATGGGGATGAATGGCTTTGCCACCCGCCCTAACTATTTATGGTTCCAACAAGCAATACTGATCTCGACCGATCCTGACGTAAACACCATCCAGCCAGACACTCACTCCAACAAAGCATCCGGGTCACTGGGCGTTCATAACCGGTAGCTGAGTGTGGTCATCACTTTCGACACAGCCGACATCAACAAGGGAACCGGCTTGGGCAGCGTGGCCGCACCCAGCGATTCGGCCTTGGCGGCATGGCTGATTTCATCCCGGTACATTTGTTCGACGATAGCGCGACTGCGGGTATCTTCCACCGGCAAGCGCTGTAAATGCGACTGCAGGTGTGCGCCAACCTGATGTTCGGTTTCCACCAGAAACCCCAGGTTCCATTTGTCACCGACCAAACCGGCTGTCACCCCCATGGCCAGGCTACCCGCATACCAAAGTGGATTCAGCAGGCTTTTTCGTCCGCCCAATTCATGGATGCGCCGCTCGGTCCAGGCCAGATGCTCGACTTCTTCCTTGGCCGCCTGATGCAAAGCGGCACTGGTTGCCGGATCGCGCGCAGTCAGCGCCTGTCCTTGATACAAGGCCTGGGCGCAGACTTCACCGCAATGATTCACCCGCATCAACCCGGCGGCGTGCTGTTTCTGCGCTTCAGTCAATTCGACATCCGGCGTGCGCGCATCGGGGTGAGGACGTTCACTGACCGGCGTAGCCGCCAGCGTGCGCAAAGCCACATCAAAACCGGCAATCAATTCATCCAAACGAGGCAATCGGGGCATGGCAAATCTCCTTTGATCCCGGATTCTAACGAGCCCGGATATGACATGCTATGATTCAGCAGATTATTATGCCTCCGATACTGACATGAACCGAATCCTCTATCTGTTTTGCGCCTTGTTTATCAGCCACGCCGCTCTCGCAGCCAACCCGCAAGTCGAGTTGCAAACCAACCAGGGCCGAATCGTCCTGGAACTGGATGCTGCCAAAGCGCCGGCCACCGTCGCCAATTTTCTGCAATATGTGAAAGACAAGCACTACGACGGCACGATTTTCCACCGTGTCATTGATGGCTTCATGATTCAAGGTGGCGGATTTGATGCCTCGATGAAGGAAAAATCCACTCGCGCACCGGTCAAGAACGAAGCCGCCAACGGCCTGAAAAATGCCGCTTATACCATTGCGATGGCGCGTACTTCCGATCCGCAATCAGCCAGTGCTCAATTCTTCATCAATGTTAAAAACAATGATTTTCTCGATTACCGCGCACCCAATGTACAGGACTATGGTTACTGCGTATTTGGCAAAGTGATTCTGGGACGCGAAGTTGTAGACAAGATCAAGTCGGTCAAGACTGGATCGCGCGCACCATTCAGCGATGTACCGCTCACGCCAGTGATCATCCAGTCAGCCCGTGAATTACCGGCCAACAAATAGACTCATCAGCCCATTACACATAGAAAGGGAAGCATTATGACCAAAGTAAAACTCTCAACCACTTTCGGCGACATCGTGCTTGAACTCGATGAAGTGAAAGCACCACTCACCGTGGCCAATTTTGTCCAATACGTGAAAGACGGCCATTTCGACGGCACCGTTTTCCATCGTGTCATTGACGGCTTCATGGTGCAAGGCGGTGGTTTCCTGCCAGGCATGACCCAGAAACCAACACGCGATACCGTGCAAAAC
Source organism: Formivibrio sp. (assembly GCA_031291275.1). Lineage (GTDB taxonomy): Bacteria > Pseudomonadota > Gammaproteobacteria > Burkholderiales > Chitinibacteraceae > Formivibrio. The sequence goes on along the minus strand of JARLJJ010000217.1, from coordinate 32,029 downwards.
GAAGCCGACAACGGCCTGAAAAACGTCGCTTACTCCATTGCCATGGCTCGCACGCCTGATCCACACTCGGCCAGCGCCCAGTTTTTCATCAACATCGCCGACAATGATTTCCTCAACTTCCAAAGCAAAACCCCGCAAGGCTGGGGCTATGCCGTGTTTGGCAATGTCGTTGAAGGCCGTGAAGTGGTTGACAAGATCAAGGGCGTGAAGACCGGCAGCAAGGGTTTCCACCAGGATGTACCGGTAGAAGATGTTTTGATCACCAAAGCTGAATTGCTCTAATCACACAGGGCGGCCGCTGCGCCGCCCTATCCATACTCTGCACGCATTGAAACCTACTCTTTTCATCTCCGACCTGCATCTCACCCCAGCCGACCCGGCCACGGCAGAGGCATTTGCCACTTTCCTGGCCGACACCGCTCGGCAGGCGCAAGCGTTGTACATCCTGGGCGATCTATTTGAATTCTGGGTTGGCGATGATCAGTTGGAAGACCCGTTCTGCGCCACGCAATGCCGGCGCATTATCGAACTTGCCACCCACGGGGTACCGGTTTATTTTCTCCCCGGCAATCGCGACCTGCTGGTCGGCCAACGCTTTGCCCTGGCTTGCGGCCTGACACTATTGCCAGACCCCTACATCACCGAAATCCACGGGGAGCAGGTTTTACTTGCACATGGCGATGCCTATTGCAGTGACGACCGCGCCTACCAGCGTTACCGGCGATTCGTCAGCCATGCCACCGTTCAATGGTTATGGTTCCGTCTGCCGCGCTGGCTGCGCAACCGCGCTCTCAACCGGATGCGCAAAAAGTCCCAACGCCAGACCGCGCTCAAACCGGCGAGTTACACCGATGTCAACACAGCGAGCATCGAGACCGCACTCATGCAAGCCGGTGTGCAAACCATGATCCACGGCCATACCCACCGTCCCGCCAAGCACGCCCATGAGCACGGCACGCGCTTTGTCTTGAGCGATTGGCACAACGGCAACGGCGGTTATTTATTGCGTGATGGCACGGGTTGGCATCAGTGCTGGCTAGGGGAGCCACCGTCATCACCAACGAACCGCCCGGAAACAGGTAAATTCCCGTAAATCCACTCCACCCGCCGAGCTACCGACCCAACCATCCACACCGCGAGTCCAAGAACAGGGGCAATCCCCCCTGAAAATCGATCGCTCAACTAACAGACGACCATAAAGCTCTGTTTTTGACAGTTAAAGGAAATATTAATCGATGAATTTTTTTCTTTAAATTACATAAACATCGCAAACAATTGTCAGTAAATCATTAGACTCGGTTATTTTTGCACACTTTTAAAAAATACATGCAAAACAATGACCTATCGCATAGTATAAACGACGAATATTAAGAATTCAGCTGTACCGAAAGCCCCTATCAGCGTATCCGTGAATAAGAGTGCGTAAGACAGAATCCTACAGAAAAGACTGTCCAGTTAAGTCAATGTAATGGAGATTACAAGCATGATGGATGCTCAGCTCGTCACGGTGAAAACTGCTGACTTCACGGGAGGAAAAACGAAGCGTCGGGATATTCGCGAGAAGCTCTCCCTGGCTCACTTGCCTGCCATGCCGCAGATCATGATTCGCCTGCTGGAGCTTTGTCACCGCGACGATCTGAACCTAGGCGATTTGGCTGTGCTGATCAGCCGCGATGCCGGCATGGTAGCGCGTATTTTTGCAATATCGAACTCTGCAGCCTACCAGCGCCGCAGCCGCCCGAGCACCCTCGATCAATGCCTTTCCATGCTTGGAGTAAGCATGATCAAGGTTATTGTGATCAACGAATCCGTCATGCAGGTTTTCAGCCGATTCACGATCTTGCGTGAAGTCGATCTGAACAAATTCTGGGAGCATTCCTTACGCAGTGCGCTCATTGCCCGTGAATTGGCTCGAAAAATGGATTACTCACGTCCTGACGAAGCTTATCTCGGCGGATTAGTCCACGATATCGGCCGTTTGGCGATGCTGGTCACCGACCCGGAAGGCTACAAGCGAGTATTCCAAACGTGTGAAGATGGCGATGAGTTATGCGCGGTCGAACAGGAATTATTCGGACTCACGCATGCTGAGGTTGGTGCCTGGCTGATTGAAAAATGGGCATTGGATTCCTTTTTAGGCGACTGCCTGCTTTATCACCACGAGCCTGTCGAACGCATTGTGTCGACGCCTGCGCTCGTTCGAATTGTCCTGCTGGCCAATCGTTTGGCTATTTTGCGAAGCGCCGGCAAATCGCCACCCGATTGGAATTTGTTTGCGCTCTGCGGCATGCAAATCAGTCATCCCGAAGCAATGCTTGACTTGGTGGATCGCGAAGTTGTCGGGGTGGCTGAACATTTTGGCATCAAGCTTGCGACCCCAAAAGAGAGCACGCCCAATTTGGGGCAAAAAAAGGCAGCGCAGGATATCGATGATTTGAAGTTTGCTTCCCGTATTCAAGACATTCTGCTGGTAAATCAGGTTCTGGGTGACTCACAGAAGATCGAAGGGCTGGATTTCCCGATGCAAGCCATTGGCCTTGCGATGAAAGTTTTATTCGATCTCGATGCCGCATTTTGCTTCGAAAGAATTGACGGTAGCCGAGAAAGCTTCCGGGCCCGCCCGCTTGGCGCCCAACATGAACGCATTTCCCAGCTTGAATTTGTCCGCGGACGTAGCGCATCCGTACTCGCCAAGTCACTAGATGCGGGGCCGATGCTGCTCATGTCTGGACTGGGGGGCTTGCAGCTCATCGATGACCAGATTCTTCGTGCAGTCGGCACAAAAGGCGTGTTGCTATTGCCACTGCGCACCCTGTCTTCCTGTGTCGGCGTGATGATCGCTGGAATTACCAGCGAGGAACAAGCCGCTACGCTGCATGAACGATTGCCCTGCCTGGCGCATTTTGGCCGGCTGAGCGCCGAGCAGTTGCTTGAAGGAACTTCACCGCAATTGGTTCCGAACACAGCAGAGATAAGTACCCAGGTTAATCACCTGATCCATGAACTGAATAATCCGCTGGCGATTATCCGCAATTACTTAGCGCTTCTTGAAGCAGAGAATGCCAGTAAAGGCTCGGAACATCCAGAACTGGGGATTGTTCGAGACGAGGTTGACCGCATAGCAAAAATGTTGCGTTTGGCGCACGAACAACCTGCAGGAAAGACCGTGACGATTGGCAAGGTCAACGTTAACCAGGTTATTGAGGATCTGGCGACCTTATTCCGAGGATCTATCCCCGCCACTGGCAAGATGGAGATACGTGTGGGTCTCGCCGAAGGACTTCCCGAAATCATCTCGGACCGGGATCAACTCAAGCAATTGTTGGTAAATCTGATCAAGAATGCCCTTGAGGCCATGCCGCAAGGCGGCATGATCAAATTGACCACGGCGCCCTGGCGCGGGCGCGAGTCCGGCTTATCCCATATTGAAATTTGTATTGAAGACAGTGGGCCCGGTCTCCCCAAGGAAGTCCTTTCATCGCTTTACCAGCAAGTGGTCAGCGACAAAGGCGGTGAGCATCAAGGGGTGGGACTGGCCATTGTGGGGAAACTTGTGCATGAACTGAGCGGCCTGATCAATTGCCGCTCGGACAAGGATGGAACCCACTTCCAGCTATTACTACCCATTACACACACATAAATTTCCGGTCGTTGCACATCTCAGGCAGAGCAATTATGGGGTCAATGTTGAGAAAGGATTACATTTTTGCGGGCTCAAAACTGCTGATCGTCGATGACGAGCCACGCCTGCGAGAAAGTGTTTCCGCTTTATTGCGCAGCCGTTTTTCTCAGGTGCACACCTGCGACGGCGGCCAACCCGCCCTGAGTCAACTGATGGCCGGCGGCATCGACCTGATGCTGCTGGATCTGCATTTGGGCGATATCAACGGTCTGGATCTGCTCGCGATGATCCGACGTGCCGGAATAGATACCGCGGTCCTGGTGGTCAGCGGCGACATCGCCATCGATTCCGCCATTGGGGCCTTACGCTTGGGTGCGACCGATTTTCTGCGCAAACCTTATGAGCCGGAAGAACTGCTGCACAGAGTTGATATGGCGCTGCAGCGCCGTCATCTCAAGCTATCGAACCAGGAAATGGCCCATCAGTTGCATCATTCTGAACGCATGCACAGGGCGTTAGTGGAAGCATCGCCGGATCTGATTTTTACGCTGGATGCAAATTTATGCTTCACCTTTATCAATGATCGTTCACATGACTTGATTGGCTACAGCCAAACCGATCTGCTTGGTAGATCCATACTTTCTACTATTGTCCCTGCCGATATTGAACGCGTTCGCTATGCTCTGGAGTTCGTTGGCACCCAGCGAATGATTGAGTTCCGGGTGGTTTGTCGACGAGACGAGGCCGAGACGAGGCATTTCGAGGTGAACCTCGTACCCATTGAATTGGACTCTATGCTTCTGTCGGATGGATCGGTACGAACGAGTCGGTTATACGGCATCGCCCGCGATGTCACCGACAAAAAACGAACCCAGGAGCAGCTGACCTACCTTGCGTATCACGATGTACTGACGGGCCTGCCCAACCGCGTGCTATTCAGGGATCGCCTTGGCTTGGCCTTGGTGCAAGCGAAACGAAGCGGCTCGAAAGTAGCGACGATGTTTGTCGATCTCGATCATTTCAAGCTGGCCAATGATACGTTTGGACATCTAAAAGGCGATGAATTACTCAAGCAGGCGGCGTATCGCTTGCATCAGATATTGAGAGAGACGGATACATTGGCCCGGGTCGGGGGGGATGAATTTACCATTCTGCTCTCCGATCCTCGATCCAAGGAAGATGCAGGCTTTGTTGCCTCAAAGCTTGTATCTGCGGTGGCAACCCCGTTTTTAGTCGATGGTCACGAAGTTTTTTTGACTGCCAGCGTGGGTATTGCCATGTATCCGGAGGATGGCGAGGATATCGAAACGCTCCTCAGACATGCCGATATTGCCATGTACAACATCAAGGCTCTGGGTCGCAATGGATTCGGTTTTTTCCTGCCAATCATGGACGAGACGTCAAGTCGTCGCCTTGGCCTCGAAAGCGAAATTCGCTGCGCGTTGGAGCAAAAGCAATTCGTACTGCACTATCAACCGCAGGTTGACGCTAAAACACGGCAGCTTGTCGGGTATGAAGCATTGATTCGCTGGCGCCACCCGACCAAGGGCTTGATGCTGCCAAGCACATTTCTCGACATTGTCGAAGACATCGGAATGATGACCGTACTGACTTATTGGGTCATCAAAGAAGCCTGCCAAGCGATGCACGCATGCCAGAGGAACAGCCAACCGTTGCCTCGGTTGTCGGTCAATGTCCCGCCTGTGGTTCTGGCTGAAAATGATTTTTGCGAGTATCTGATCGCCACCCTGGATCGCTATGGCATAGCGCACCCAAGTTTTGAAATTGAAATTACCGAAAATGCCTTTATCGCCGACCCACAAACCATTGCGCTGAAGCTGGCCAGTTTGGCCATGGAAGGCGTTCGTGTCGCCATCGACGATTTCGGTACGCAATATTCGTCGCTGAACTATCTGCGCCATCTGCCAGTGACTGCGCTGAAAATCGACCAATCCTTTGTGCGTGAGATCAAGAAAGATCAGGAGGACTCACCGATTGTGCGTGCCATCGTGGCAATCGCCACAGGCTTGAGTCTACATCTTATCGCCGAGGGGGTGGAGACCGAGATCCAGGCTTCGTTCCTTGAAAGTCTGGGGGTGCATGAAATGCAAGGTTACTTGTTTGGCAAGCCCAAAAGTCTCGACATGATCGATCCGGTCAACAGTCTGGAATCTCTACGCTAGGTTCTGTTGGCATTAGATTTTCTTGCGATTGTCCGCATTTGTTGCAACAGCACAGCGCAAACACAAAGGGAAATATTCCCAAACCATCGCATGTCGCATTACTTTGCCTATTCCCGTACATCGAGCTTGCCGACCCCATTTTCTGGGGGGGACGGGACTGCATCAAGGCCATTGCGAGCGCCGCCACGTTCATGCACGCCCCCAAAGCAAAGCCTCTCGCGACTTCGGCGTTCATGGATTATCGACACGTTTTTTTCGCAGACCCACGTGCCGGATGACCGCAGATTAGCGCCAAATCCTCCTAATATTTTCCATGAAAAGACGAGCTCATAGCCTCAATGCAATTAACCATAACTCAATAATAGTTATTATGAATCACCTCCTAGCAAGCCCTGTGATATACCAGTTACTCGACTTTAATGGAGGCCTATCATGGCTGAAAAATGGCTTTATCTCAGTAAGGAGTACCGAGACAAGAACGGGAGTTATTCCATCGAAATTGATGGGGATTGGATCGAATATTGTCAGGTAACGCGCGGGGAAACACTGGAAAAACCTTTTGAGCTGGTTGCCAAAATCAGTGAAGAAACCTTCAGTTTCGCCGCACGCGGTAAACGGATCCGTTTTAATCCTATTAATCCTTGATTAAGTAAAAAAACGCATCAGTCTGTCGCGCAGGCGAGTTCCGCCTGCACCATCTGTACCAGCCGTTTGATCCATTCAGGATTGATCGGCTGGTTGGATTCCCCCACTTCCAGCCCAAGTAGCAATAGCTGATCAGGCAAACTCCCCAATACCGCGGCCAATTCCAAGGCGGCAGCAACATTAAATCCATGCGATGAAACGCCTAATCCAACATGAGGCAGATCCTCACGCATCAGCCGCAATGGCGTGCCGACTTGGCAATCCCCCAGCAGCGCATCAACCAAAATCACCCGGGAATAACCGGTCATCAGATCAGGCAATTCTGCCGGCAGGCGGCAATACGCCAAATCGGTTTTATCGGCGAAATGCACTTCATGCAAGGCATCGATCACAGCCCACCCCAACCGGTCCGCGCCAAACGGCGAGCCAATGCCAATCACCCTCGTTTCAGCCACGATTGACCCTTAATTGAAGGAAATGTGTGGAGCAGGACAGGCAGGGATCATAGTTGCGGATCACCTGTTCACAGAACTGGCGCAATTCATCATCGCTATGCTGCAGTCCGAAGCGCTCCATTGCTGTTTGCAGGTTTTGCTCGATGCGCAACTGGTTCTGCGAGGTAGGTGGAATCATCGTGGCAAACCGCACCCGGCCGTCATCATCCAGTTCGAAGCGGTGGTAGATCATGCCGCGTGGCGCTTCGGTACAGTAATGGCCGATACCGGCGCGAGGAGCAACTTCAATGAAAGAGCGGGTGGGCAATTGGTAGCGCTGCAAAATCTGCAAACTCTCTTCTACCGCCATAAAGCATTCCAGCGCCCGGGCCACCACATTCATGAACATATTATGCGAAGGGAAACGGATGCCCAGCTCCTGCGCCAGCGACGGCACGGGCGGGGGTAACTGGTCAAAGTTAAGATTCATGCGCGCCAGCGGGCCGAGGAGATACGACCGTCCATCCATCAGCGAATAATATGCAGTGGAGTGCGCTACCTGGTATTCACGAAAATGCGTCGGATAATCGGCAAAGCTGATTGCCAGCCCATGGTCGGAAACCAGCCGGCCTTCGGTGATGCCGTACTCGTGCGGATGCTGGATCGCAACACTGACAAACGCTTGCTCGTCCACCGGATAAGGCAGGCCGGCAGCCCAGATCACGAACTGACGCGCATCCTCACGCGCACCCAGCAGCTTGTCCACCATGTCGGCCACTTCATGGCGCGGCGGGGCGCGGTGAAAGCCGCCCACCTTCATGCCGATCGGGTGCACCGAACGCCCCCCAAGCAAACGCAACAAATCGTTGCCCAGTCCTTGCAGGCGCATGCCGCGTCGTACTTCTTCAGGGTATTTGGCCGCCATGTGGATCGCATCGGGAAAGCCGAGAAAATCCGGTGCGGCAAACAGATTCACATGCAAGGTATGGCTTTGCAGCCATTCGCCAAAGTAGATCACCCGGCGCATCGCATGAATCCAGGGATCGAACGGCACGCCAAAGAGCGTTTCCATCGCCCGGATCGATGTCATCTGGTAGGCAATCGGGCAGACACCGCATACGCGTGCAGCGATTGTCGGCACTTCGGTGTAATCCTGCCCTTCGAGGAATTTCTCGAACAAGCGCGGCGGCTCGAAAATGCGTAGGTACAGGCTTTCAACCTTGCCGTTACAAGCGGTGAATTCGAGCGAACCTTCACCTTCAACCCGGGTCAGCACCGGCACATGGATGTCGATTGTACGGTTTGGATCGGTAGCGGGATTCATGATTTGCCCCCATCGCCGGAAAACTGGCGCGTCGCCGCGCTGAATGCCGGCGCTGCGTTGTTGATCGAGGCAAAGCGGCGTGCAACCTGATCTGGATGCAGCCCCAAGCCGATCAAGCATTGGCCAAAACTCGCCGTATTGATCCCTTCGGCCGGACCGTAACAGGTGTAGCATGGCGCGCCGAACGACGGACACAGTGCGCCGCAGCCGGTGCGGGTAACCGGCCCCATGCAGGGCGCATCCTGCGTAACCAGGATGCAGACATTGCCACGCCGCTTGCATTCCTGGCAGACCTTCTCCCGCAGGGAGAGTGGCGGCACGCCATAGAGCAAAGCGCGCACGGCAGCAAACATCTGCTTTGAACTGACGGGACAGCCCCACAACTCAAAATCGACCTTCACGTGGTTGGCAATCGCTGCGGAAGTGGAAAGGGACTCGATAAATTCCGGCTTGGCGTAGACCGAGCGCATCCATTCACCGCTATCGGCATTATTGCGCAGCGCCTGAATGCCGCCCGACGTGGCGCAAGCGCCGATGGTGATCAGGTAAGCGCTGTTGGCGCGGATCTTCAGCAGGCGGTCAACATCGTGCGGTGTGGTGATCGAGCCTTCGATAAACGCGATATCGACCTGCTGATCCTCTGGCGCCACGCTGCCCACTTCGGCCATGTGCACCAGATCAACAAGCTGCAGCAGCTCGATCAAGTCTTCACCCATGTTCACAAAGGCCAACTGGCAACCGGAACAAGAGGCGAATTTGTGGATGGCTACCTTGGGCTTGTTTGCCATGGGGTACCTCGCAAAACGTCAGTTTCTAAGCCAGACAAGGCACGAGCAAAAAATTTCGACGTCGCATATGGGCCAATATGCCAGGAGAGATTTTTTGGGAGTAACGCAGTATCGCGGCGAAAATGGTTTTTTGCGAGGTGTCCCATGTCAAAAGCCCTCCGTTTCCATCAAAGCCGCCACTTCCGGGAACGCAAACACCGGGCCATCCTTGCAGACGAACTTGCCCCCCATCTGGCAGTGGCCGCAGTGGCCAACGGCGCATTGCATGTTGCGCTCCAGCGAAACAAACACGCGATTGCCCGGCACGCCCATTTCGATCAGGGTCTTGGCCGTATCGCGCAACATCTGATCCGGGCCGCACATCATCACGTAACAATTGTTCTTGTCGTAATCCGCTTGATCGAGCAACACGCCAACCCGGCCCAGCTCCCACAGCGGCCAACGCGTCTTGTCGCGCGATGAAGTCAGCAACACCTGAGTGTCGGACAGCGTGCGCCAGGAATCGTATTGCGGTTCCCACAGCGCTTCATGGCGATAGCGCACCGACTGCATGATCACCAGTCGTCCATAATCCTGCCGGTTGGCCACCACGTAACGGATCGACGACACCACCGGCGCACAGCCCAGCCCCGCGGTCACGAACACGATATCCTGACCGCGCGCATCAAACAGCGGCCAGCCACGTCCGAACGGGCCACGCACACCGACACGGCTTCCCAACGGCAATGCCATCATCGCGCGAGTAACTCGGCCCACCGCACGAATGGTGTGCAAGAGACTGCTGCCATCGCCGGACATCACTGAAATCGCCACCTCGCCCACGCCGTAGAGATACAGCATGTTGAACTGGCCGTGCTGGAAGGTGTACTGACGCGCGATTTCCGGATCAGTGAAGCGTAACTGCCAGGTGAAGATATCCGGCGTTTCCTGGGTGCGCTCGACGATTTCCGCCTCCCACGGCAGATAGCAGTTGGAAGATTTCATGTTTTATCCTCCAGCACCCGTTTCGCCTGTGCGACAAAATCAATGCCAACCGGACACCAGGTCATGCAGCGCCCACATCCCACGCAGCCACTTCGGCCGTATTGCTGCTGCCAGGTGGCCAGCTTGTGCGTCATCCATTGGCGGTAACGCATCTTGATATCCGGGCGGACCAGCATGCCGACCAGATAACTGTGGTCTTCGTTGAAACATGAATCCCAATCGCGCCGGTGCACGCTGCTCTGACCATCAAGCGCAGGGGATTCCACCTCGCGATGACAGAAGCAGGTCGGACAGACCGCCGTGCAATTGCCACAGGCGAGACATTGCTCGGCCACCGCGCCCCAGCCGGGATGATCAAGCCGATTCATGAGTTCTGTCAGTTGGGATGCGGGCGGCAACGCGCGCTGCTGTTGCCTGCACATTTCGAGCTGGTGGCTCGCTTGATCGAACTGCAGCCCGCTTGCGGCAACGGTCGCAAATTTCTGCAAAACGCCTTCCCCTGCGGGGCTGGCAGAGCGGATCAGATAGCCGTCGTCCAACTCATCAAGCAGCAAATCGTAACCACGCAACACTTCCGGACCATCGCCCGTCGAGGCGCAAAAGCAGGTGGGGGCAGCATGGCTGCAATTCACTGCGATCAGAAGCAAATTCTCGCGTCGAAGGCGGTAATACGGGTCGGGATAGGCATTGCGCAGAAAATGCGCGTCGTTCAAGGTCAACGCGGCAAGATCGCAAGCGCGAACGCCCAGAATGGCCGTGCGCGGCGCGATGTTCATCAGCGGGCGAAAGTGAATGCCATGGCTATCGCGATCCACGCGCCAGAGGCGCTCCCGTGGGGCAAAAATAAATGGCTTGAGACCACTCGCACCATTGGCCCAGCTAAAATGTCGTTGGGTTCCATTGGCGACTAGCCGATAACGACCAGGAGACTGCTGATCGGTCAATCCTTGCGGCAGATCTTCAACTCCATCGATTTCGCGATAAACCAGCGCCCCCTGATCCACGCGCGGTCCAATCACGCGAAAACCAGCTCGACGAACCACTCCGATCAGCTCCGTCAAGCGAGCACGGGGAAAATAACGTGGCAATTGGGCCATGTCCAACCCCAGCTTGTTGATCCAGTCCTTTCATTTTTGGACAAGAACTTGGCTTGCGCCAGAAACAATACGCCTATCGGCGTTTCTGATATGTCAATAAACCGGATATGAAGGGTGAGCCCACGAAGAAAATCTCTTATCAGAAATAATCACCCATCCCGCAACGCGAGTTGAAGGATGGGCAATGACACGCAATTCAAGATTGATATTTACACACAAGCATCTTGCTAATCGGGTTAGCCCAGCATTTCAAACTACGGCACTCCCTCGTGGGCCACTCAAGGCGTGAGTGACAATTTTCCCAGTTTGTCGACGACTTGCGTTCGATAAGCCTGCAGCGCCTTGCCAAGATCTTCTGTCCAGGCACTATCGGTAACTGCCATATGTTGCTCTTGCAAATGAACACTCACTGCCATCGGTTGCGCCGCACCAGAAAAAGTCAGGTCAGTCGTAATTTGGTTATTCAATGTGAGCGCCCAGAAGCCCATATTGATCCAGGACCAAAATTGCTTGATACGAACATCGACCAAGACTGGACTCGCACCAGCATCGACTTCGTTCTGCGCAACGCGGTAACCTGCATCGGCAAATGCAGCATTAAGTTGTTCACGAACAACTCCTGTGACCGACTGGCTCTTGTCTAATAAAACATCGCCCATCGCCCTACCAAAACCATTGCGTTTGCGCCCAAACGCTCTTGCTTTGGTTTCCATGGTGGCTTGCGCTGCGCCTTCGAAACCCAATGATGGAATACTTGGATCTTTCGGCGCCGCTTCAAACTGCCTTTCATCCACAACAGAACGAACCAACACGATTTGATCTTTACTGGCATGCTTGGCAACAAGCCCGGAAGCGACCATTGGAGCAGTCAATTTAATTTCGCTGCGAGTGGTCGCGCAGCCAGCCAATAAGCCCATAGAAACCAGTACGACAACACCCAATAATGTTCTATTCATGAATTTTCCTTTTGCAAAATAACTTGCTCAACGATTGAACCCACTTTTACATGCCGACTCAACATGGCAAAAAAAACACCCCGCAATTATGCAGAGTGTTTATGTTTACTTTCAAAAAAAGACAGCGATGCGAATCTTTAAAGATACACTTTATTCAGTTCAGCCCCGATTATCGGTAACCATTCAGAATGGCAACGGCAACAAATACTGAAATAGAAATAGTCCCACTCCAATCATTGCCACCTCAAAACAGGCAACGAGCATCCAGGTTCAGTACGCATTATCACTTTGAAACCCTTTGAAAACCGTCATGAAAATGATGCGGCAATCCATCCAGATCGACCAGTTTTCGATGTAATGAATGTCGTATTCGACCCGCTTTTCCATTTTCTCCAAGGTATCGGTCTCGCCCCGGAAACCATTGATTTGCGCCCAGCCGGTAATACCCGGCTTTACTTTATGGCGCAGCATGTAGCGCGGAACCAGTTCCTTGAACTGTTCATTATGGGCGACCGCATGCGGACGCGGCCCGACAACAGAAAGCCGGCCTTGCAGCACATTGATAAACTGCGGCAACTCATCCAGGCTGGTACGACGCAAAAAAGCGCCAAGCGGGGTAATGCGCGAGTCATGACGCGTGGCCTGGGTCAGAACGTTGTCATCTTCCTTATGCACCACCATGCTGCGAAATTTGTAAATCTCGATAATCTTGCCATTCCAGCCATGACGCAGTTGTTTAAAAACCACGGGCCCTGGCGAAGTGATCTTGATAGCGATCGCAATCCCGATCAGTAACGGACTGATCAACACCACCACAATGGCTGCGAAGATGTAATCCAGCACGGCTTTCAGGAATACATTGAAGCCAGCCATGGGTGAATAAGAGATATCCAGCATGGGATAACCCATGAGCATACTGGCGCCATGATTCATGACTTTCAGCGTCAAAAAATCAGGGATCAAACGAATATTGGCCGTACTGTGCCGCAAGACATGCAGCAAACTCTTCAATCGACCTTGGTCATCCACACTCAAACCAATCCAAATTTCATCGGGTACATAACGGATGACAGTCTGATCAATTTCAGTCAGATTATCTGGTCGAAGCGACCCGATCACTTCAAACCCGGTCCAGGATGAATGCAGAACGCGTTCATGAATACTTGCATTCAAACCCGGGTCTCCAATCAGCAATACGGTTTTGTTGTTGTAGCCCTTATTGGGGAATATACGTAATAGTCCATAAACCGATGCCCGAGCGAAGCAAAGCAATATCAGTGCACTGATAAGCCAACTAACCAGCCAGATACGCGAAAATTCCTGTGTTGATTTGGTCAGCACCAACCAAACCAAGACCAGCACCCAGGACACTAACCAACTAAATGCAACGCGTTGGAGCATGGCCTGCAGCTCACCGCCGCGCCAGAGGCTGTAAACCTTATTGGAAACACCCACCATCAACAGGCAGCCCAAACCTTCTACCAGCAAATAATTTTCCAGTAATTGACGATGGTTTGAGTTAGCAATGGATTCCACCCCTGGATAGATATTGACGCACAACCACCCAGACAACAATATAGCCAGTACATCAATCAGGACAATTGCATTGCTAAGAAGGGAGGAAGATGAACGAAGCGCACGTGCGGGTTTCATGATAGGTATCTCGCGTTATTAGTAAAATTTACAATCGGTCCAATGGCATACTTATCGGCCATTTACAGCTTCTACACACATCAGACCCAGCAAGATTCGTACCGACTTAAGCATCTGCACAAACAGCCTCAAAGTGATTTATTTACTTATAAAAATCACATGAAAAATTATCGAGCAATACAATAATAAAAGAATATTAAAAGATCGTAGGTATAGCGCTTTAACAGTCTGCGCGGCTCAAGACACATACGGAAAAACCATTCCATCCTGATTCTTCTGACCCAAACAGGCGCACGTTGCTTATCGCCGGCCAGGAAATCAAATAACGCACCTATTCCGAGCATCAATGGTGCATTTATTTTCTGTGTATTATCGATAATCCACTGCTCTTGCATGGGATTGCCAAAAGCCACCAGAACAACATCTGCATCCGCCGAATTGATCTCTTCGACAAGCTGCGGCCTGCTTTTAAATTGACCATAACCATCACACACACCGACAATCTGCTGTCCATATTGCTCGATCAGCACTTTCGCCGCTTTATTGGCAATCCCGGGCTTGGCGCCAACCAAAAATATCCGAAGGGGTCGTTTACTTTTTCTGCAAATAAAAGGGACAAAATCAGTGCCATTCAAATTATCAGGAAACCGGCAACGATTCACCAGAAGATTAGCCAAATCCATTCCTACGCCATCGTTCACGATAACAATATGTTCATTTTCTAATAAATGAACAATCGGCTGGCATTTAACAATGAAATTGGTATTGGCAAAAAACAATGCCGTTTTAGTTTTGTTTTCGATATTTACGAGCAGCACATCTGCCAATTCGGCAGAGTTGGCAGCGCAAACATTTAATCCGGCAATCTTGTACTTATTCATTTTAAAAATCTCAACAGATTATTGCGCATGATTAAATCACCCTGCCCGCCTGAACTGCCCTAAATCTTTCATTGCATCGTATGAATCGACCGAATATTTAAGCAGCAGATAATGCACCAGCATATATGTGCACGCAGCAATAAAAATCATGCCAAGGACAAGCGACATCGATCCACTCACTAATGGAGCAAATGGCAACAATATCCCCACCATTACCAACGAACCAAGCATCGGCCCTCTAAAAATTTTGCAGAGTCCCCAAAATCCTTTTCCGATATACAAACACACATGATGCTGTGCCCAAGGCAAGACAATAAGTGCCGCAACAACAAAAGCCGAAGTCATCCAGACAAGACCAAACCTGGAGCCAAACCAGCCAAGCAAAATGGCAAGTGCGAATTGATAAAATCCGCGTTTGACAGGAACCACATTTTCCCCGACAGCAAACAATAAATAATCATTAAGCTGATTAACCGTTAGCAATATATTCAACATCGCCAGTAATAAAACCACCTTGGCTGCAGGCATCCACACTGCCCCAAAGAATACCGAAATCAAGGGTTCTGCCATGACGCCCATTCCAAGCAAAGATGGCAGCAAGACAAAAAGGCTCAAGCCAATAACCCGGACATAGGCAGATTGCAATTTATGTACATTGCCAAACGCATCGGAAAAAGCGGGGACTGCCACTTTCAGCATGGAACTGGCAATGATAAGGTAAATAGCCGATGTCAATCTTTTGGCAAAATTGTAAAGCCCTGTTGCGTGGCTACCCAAAAAAATACTGACAAGCAATGTATCTGCCTGACTTGTAAAAAAACCCAGTGCCCCGCTTTGTCCCACTTGCGCAATATCGGATTGATATTTTTTCCATAAGGAACGATCCAGGCACCATCGAGGGCGCCATGACGATTGCACAACGAGCATGACAAAAGCCAAACCAGCAATGACAACCTGCTGAATCACCAACGCCATAACACCCACGCCTTTAAGTGCCAATACAATTCCAACCACACCGCCAATTGTCACTGAAATTATCGACCGGATCGCAAGCGGTTTAAATTGCATCTGGCGAATCAAGCGCGCCTCATATGCGCGAGCCAAGCCAAAAAATACAACGACAGGACTCATCCAAATAAGCACACTTCTCAATTCAGGGCTTTTATAAAATATAGACAATGGCCCTGCCAATAAAATCATGCCTACCGCAAGTAGCAGCGCAAGAATGGTACAGAGGGAAAATGCCCAAGAATAAAGATTATCATTAGGCTCAGGATCCCTGCTAACTGGCATTGCAATGGCTTCAAACGCAGTTTGGCGCACTACAGTGACAATCAAATTAGCAATCGCGAGCAGACCGAACTTTTCCGGGGTAAGAATTCTTGCCAATATCATAAATATGATAAATGACAAGAACTGCTGGGCGAAATTATCCAGTACCGACCACATTGCGCTTGAGCCAAATAATCCTCGATCGCCAGACATCAAATATATACCCACTGAAGTATCATAAAATTCGCGCTAAATAAAAAATTGCATCTTTTTCCCACATTTATATCTCTGCAGCATCAACTTTGGCCATCAACCCTTCAGCCCGTCCAAGTGCATTATTTAATCGATATTTGGCCTGCGGGATATTTCCTTGCAACAAGGAAATAATTGATCCAATACATGGCCTACCCAATATTTTCATCTTGTAAAATAATGGGTACCCGTGTTTTGACAACACCCGTCCCTTTCCTGCTGCATACAATCTAGCTCGCTTAAACGTCGCCTCATTAAACTCAAGTATCTTATTGGGATGAAATACCGTCAGATCATGCAAGTAATAAATTTGGCACTTCTTGTCCAATGCTCTAATCAGATAATCGGTTTCCTCTCCCGAACCAAATCTCGTTTTGGCACCAACACCCAGCGTTTCATCAAATCCGCCCACCGCCTTACATACTATTGCACGGAGAAAAATGGTATATGAAATGGCTTTAGTCCAGACATCAAATCGATCAACATAGCCAGATTCTCTCGCGAAATTGCTTCCGCTTTCGTCGCCATCACCATCAATTGATCTACCAGTCAGAACATCAATATTGCGACATTTTAAAAACTTGTCTTTAACCTTTTCCAGCACGTCTTTTGCATACCAACAATCATCATCAGGGAATGCCACAATATCTCCCGAGACATGTTTCAACCCGACATTGCGGGCATAAGATAAACCTGGCGATGTTTTAAGGTGCTTTACCGAAAACAATTCGTAACAAGGCGCCAGAATCGGGATTAGTCGGTCATCGGTATTTTGATCGACGACGATAAGTTCTACATCGTTATACGATTGGCACATCAAGGATTGAATGAACTTATTCACCTCGTCAGTGCGACCCAATGTTGCAAGTATGAGTGAAAATTTCATTTTGTCCCCTTTTATTAAACACCGAAAATTCACCACAAAAACATTTAACTCGGTACAAATGGGCGGCCGGAACTAAAGAAAAAGTGGAAGTATTTTTTCAACACCATCGAAGCAGGCCAAGCCAGCATGAAGGCAAGCAGCACGTAGACTATTCCCCACAAAAAAGAATCCTCTTTAAACGTGGCGGGGAAATGGAACACTTCCATGAATACACCGGTAAATATTCGATAAAAAACCATGTGCGTTGGAAAAATGAAAATTGAATTTCTGGATATCCACTTGAATGGCTCAGGCGGTTCCCAAAGCTTGCTGACAAACAAGATTGCCCCTATGCCAAATAATGTCATTGTAAAATACGTCACCACTCCATTTCCAAAATTAAGGCTATTGACATCGATGCTGCCGTTAACGGTATACAGCAACATATACAATACAAAACATAATGTGGCCAACAAAGCAGCCGGTAATTTTGCTATTTCTGAAAACCACTTCATCCACTGGCCTGCGAAATAATTACCCGCAGAGAAAAATATAACGGAGGCCAGTGCGTTGTCCAATCCCCATGGCAACCGCGGGAAATCCGAAGTTCGTAATGCAACAAAGGCAACGCTCACCACAATAGCAAGCAACCACACAGCCAGACCTTTAAAATAGCGGCTAAAAATAAAATACAACAGCGTTGTCATCCACAAAGCCGGGAAGAACCACAAAGCCGGATTTACGTACAACAGCTCACCAGAACCAAACAACAACCCTTCTAATGGATACCACCATTTATAGTGGATATAGACATTCGCCGAGTTGCCCAATCTGAATGTGACAATCCAGTACAGCCAAGAGAACAGAAAGAACAGCAAATATGGAAGCAACAATTTCCGGCTGTATTCTTTCAAATTATCAGAAAATGGCGCCAATTTTTTTGACATGGGAATAAGCATCCCGGAAACAAAGAAAAACAGAGGAACACCAATACCACTTAACAACGAGGTAATGTATTCCCCCCATCCCGGGGCATGAATAGCAGCAATCAACAACATACCCATGGCGCGCATGTTATCGACAAAGCCGTAATATTTTTTCCCTTCTGCCATATTTAGATATTCATTCCATTTTGTTATCAAAGAATCGTAGACAATACTTTCATTTGCGGCATCATTTCACCATTAACACCCGGCTGAATACTAAGCGGGTAATTCCCCCACCAACGACCTGAAGCCCAATACGTCCACCCACGCCACACGGTTTTGCTTTTCATTGGTGCAATGATTGCACCAAGAGCAACCAAGCAGGCCTGGCTATTTGATGTTCCAAATTCACCCAAGAATAAAGGCTGTTTATACTTAACTGACCAGCTTGAGATTTCTGCCATGATTGTTTCTAGCCGCTGCGGGTTAACACATTCTGTTTTGGTGCCAGAAAAATCAGTGTCGGCATATTGATGAACTTCAATAGCGTAATTCCTTGCTGGATCATGGAAATTGGCAAGTGCTTCTGCATTGGATAGGCCATCGAACGGCTTGCTCCATTCATGGGCACCACTCCAGCGCCCGCCGGAGACCAACACCAAATTTTTGCTGCCTGTTTTGCGGATTTCCACCACGGCGCGCTGAGCCAGCTTGGTCCAATCAGCGATTTTCATCGCCGCAGGCTCGTTCATCAGGTCAAAAGCGAGCCCATTTTCGCCAGAAAACTGGGTTGCCAGCCGTGTCCATAAATCCAGGAAAGCCGCTTCTGGCACGGCGGCACTGCCAATCACTTGATCGCGGTACTTGGCGTAGTTATGAATATCCAGCACCACACAAGCATCGAGTTCGCGAGCGGTGGAGATGACTTTCTTTATCTGCTGCAACTCTGCTTGGTTCAATTCGGCAAAGAGCCTGGGCTGTAGCCGCTCCCAAAGCACTGGCAAGCGGAAGGTATTCATGCCCTGGCTATGGAATAGCCGCATATCAACGGGATCGGGATACACGTAATCCACGTTTACCGTGCCTGGCAATTTGTTGCTGGCAAATTCTGCTCCGGCCAGGTTTACGCCCACCAACGGGGCCTTGTTACTGCAATCCGCCCATGCGGGTGCAGCAACCAGCATCAGAGATACCAGGCAGATGCAAAGATTTCCTGTGATCTTCATTTCTGTTGTCCTCGCTGATAGATATCCTCGTAGCATTTCACATACTGTGCAGCGACCGATTTCCAGGTGTAACTTGCTACGGATTCTTGCAAGTCCCTCCTTTGCTGGGAGAATGCCTCGGCATGGTGCAAATCCAGGATAGCGCGGGCATCGCGCTCATCATCGTTGCTCACCAGATATCCAAGACCGGTATGGGCTACCAGTTTTTCAAAGGGAGGGATTCGATTCAGTATCGGGTACAACCCCGCGCTCATGGCTTCAATAGGCGCAATTCCGAATCCTTCATGGCGCGACAGGCAAACAAAGTAGCTGGATCGTCCGATCAGTGCCGCCAACTCGGCATCCGAGGGGTTGGGAACCACCTCCACCACGGCGGAGAGCGATAAGCGCTCCACCACTTCACGAAGGCTTTGTTCCGTCTCGTCATATTCTCGTCCGGCGATGATCAGGCGCCATTCAGGATCAAGGGCGTACAACTTGGCAAATAGTTGCAGTGTCTCGGATAAAGCCTTGTTACTCGACCAGCGCCCGAAATAAATCAGCGTTGGAACCGATGTCTTTGCCGACAGGTCGGCGAATTTCTCCACATTCACGCCGTTCTCGATCACGACTAATTTGTCTGATCCCATAATCTTGCCGAAAAGCGCACCATCGTTCTCACTGGTTGCAATCACCTTCTCGTACATGCAGGAAGATGTGCGCGTGACCGTATTGAAAAATATCTGTTTAAGGGTCGGTGCAAATTGGGTATGGAAAAAACCACCGTGGGTGGATGCAATCAAAGGCTTGTGATGCAAGGGGTGCGTGATCGCCAGATAGTCGTAAAAGAAATCGACACCATGAACATGGATGACATCCGCATCGCTCACCGCCTTTAATATTTGCGGGCAAAACGGGTAGCGCTCAGAACCCGTAAACGGCAGGCGCGTCACGGGCACGCCTTCGAACACATCTTGTGCTGGCAATATTTCATTCGGGCTACGAAAAACCCGGTTCAAGGTAAAAATATGGGGCTGATGCCCGGTATGGTGAAGCTGGTAGTCCGCGATATTGCGCACGACATCTTCCATTCCGCCTACTGACGGATAGTATTGGCGAACCACATGGGCGACTTTTAGCTTCATCATCATTCCTTGTTTGAATTGTCACTTGCCAGATAAACCGGGTCGGTCTCGTCTGGCCATTGCAAATCCCTGACTGCAAGGCTGCCAAAGACAAACCAAAACAAGCCTGCGGTTTTAAGGGCAAACAGCGATGTTCCGCTAATCGATAAAATCATCACCATATAGAGGCCGCCCATGGCACGAAAACGCGCAGCCTGGCTATCTGTTTTAAAAGGAAGAAGCCACAGCGCCCCCCACAGCGCCAAGGCAAAAACCGCACCAAATCGACTCAACACATAGGCGTAGCCCATATCGCCATAGTTTTCCAAGGGGGTCTGTATACCCAGCAACGTAGAGACATCCATTTCGCTGAGCACCACGCCTGTCCGGGCCAACCGTCCAATGATGTTATCGCCCTGCCCCAAGCCCAGCGACCAGATGCCCATGAACGTCAGGAAAACCACCAACAGTATCGGCAGCAAAAATACAAAGGGCCCACCGCCGCGCGGAAATACCAGCCGGTAAACACACAAGCAGGCAATCATGATCAAACCAAAGCGGGAATCAGCCATCGTCACCATGATGGCTGCGGCAACAAAAAATACGCCCATCGTACGAAAGCTCGCCTCTTTTTTGGACAGGGCCCAAACAACGATCAACGTAGCAAAATTGCCCATGGAAACCGGTTCAAGAAAAACCGAAGAAATCCGGTGGCTTCCCAGCAGGCCCGGCAAGATTGTTCGTCCTATGTCTTCCGGCCGGAATCCATTCAAGGTCAGCGCCTGACCTTGGATCATTGCGTGGCCGTCATGGATTCCCCCCTGGCTCACGTAATAACGATAGGTATTGAAGAACTTGGTATACAGATCGAGAGAGGCCCATTCAAACACGCCAAAAATGATGACGATCAGACTGAGCATGATGAGCAAACGGTCAATAATTTCCGCCCGACGCAAATTCCAGCCGAACCAGAAAAAAACCGCTGCGAGCAGCATATCTCGCAGCCCTTTGGCATCGATTTCCCCGCGAATCAGGGTAAGCAGCAAAAAATTGACCAGAATGGCGGACATCAGCAACGCCATCCTGATCGGAATATTGCGCAACAATGTGGGCAAGCAAGCAGCCAAAATAATGACTTCACTCATCCCCACCAACGCCGCAGAAATACCATAGCCTGCCGTATTCAAAAAACAGAGTACAAATTGGTAGCATGTGGCTGCGATAAGCACGCCAAAAACCCACCAGGCATTCTCAGACGGAGCTATTTCCCAGCCAGCTTCAGCATTTCCGGTTGAAACTTGATATTGAAAACTCATAACTGACTCTCAATGAATACAGCGATTGGGTGCTTGATATTGGCTATGCGATTGCAAGTGGCATTCACGTCGGCATGCAGACATGAGCGTCCCTGCTGACCAGCTCACCATCAAAGATGTCTGTTTTTCAAAAAACATCCGACTTGAGATTGAATGCTATTCGAGCAGTCGGACCCTGCATTTCTCTTGACAGAATGTCGGGCTCTCCAGGTGCTTTACAGATAGTGGTGTGACAACATCCAGCGTAATGAGCATGGCTTTACACTTGGTGCCGGAATTTGAGCTTTGCTCAATAGCGCGGCATACCCGATACGGGATTTTCCAAGAGAGTCACATTGGCCCAGATATGGGCGGTGGCTGGACAGCATTGCCCAGATCGGGATAGTTTCCAGGCGCTACGTCAGCCAAACAGTTTTCGTAAACAGGTCATACCAACGCGGTTCAAACGGCGTCTAGATCGTAAAGTTCTGCAGGCCGATCCAGCACCAGCATACGGGCATAGGCCTCGCCATGTTGCCTGGCAAGCAGTTCTGCTGCTTGCGCCAGGTTGGGTGGACGGCCATGCAAATTATGGCAATCACTCGCCACCAGATACAGGCGGTTTTGCTCTATCAGATAGAGCATCGCAGTTTGCACCCGTGGTCCAAACTGTCCTAACAGCGAGCCAGCCGTTCCTTGCAGCCAGCAACCCATTTTTACCAATTCATCGATGCGACTGGGGTCCGCCATAATTGCCTTATTGCGCTCTGGATGGGCAATCAGCGGGCGGATACGTTGCTTAATCAAATAACGCACCGCCTCCCCTATCCCGACCGGGATATGCCCATCGGGCATTTCCAGCAGCAAGACACGATAACCCTTTGATTGCCCCAAAAAAGGCAGGCTGCCACTGGTCACTTGTTGAGGCAGGTACTCGGTAATGTGCACTTCTGACCCCAGCTTTATTTTCAAAGGGATCGCTTCTGCCTCCAGAGCCTTTTGCAAATTAGCGAATACCGGCTGCAGATTCGCCAAATCGTTATCCCATCGTCCGGGATAGGCATGGGGGGTGGTAATCGCGTGGGTAATCCCATTGAGCACGCTCGCTCGGGCCAATTCCACCGCGTCTAACAAAGTTACCGGCCCATCATCCACGCCCGGCAACAGGTGGCAATGCACGTCAATCACCGCTTATGCCTTGCTCTTGCCAAGCTTGCCCTGCATCCCATAAAGACCGTAGCCATGCTTGCCTTTAGCCAGAACCTCATAGTCCTCCTGCTTTTTGGCAAGGGCCTGATTCAGCACGATGCCCATCACCGCACAGTTGCTTTGACTTAGCCGTGCCAGACATTTTTTGATCAACGGAATCGGAGTTTGCTGCGCGCGGGTAACATAAATCACGCTGCTGCATAATGGCGCCAGCACCAGGGCATCGCTGACCAACTCAACCGGCGGACTATCAATCACAATCACTTCAAATTGTTCTTTTAACGCCGCCAACAGACTCAGGAATCGTTTGGAGAGCAGTAATTCCAGTGGATTGGGTGGCAAAGTGCCGGCAGAAATAAGTGACAAGCTGGTTTCCGGCATCGTTTGCAGCACATCACTCAAGGTAGCTTGGCCAGCAATCAAGTCTGACAAGCCCAAGTGAGTCGGGTCACGTTCCAGCTTGCTGGATACCGATGGCTTGCGCATATCGGCATCGATCAACAATGTTTTTTGAGTCTGCGCATGCGCAAGCGCCAAATTCGATGCCAGCGTGGTTTTGCCTTCCCCTTGCAAGCTGGAAGTCACCAGCAGCACCCGCTTTTCCTGATCCAGTGCAGACAGCAGCACGCCGGTTCGGATGGTCCGGATTCCTTCCGCATATTGGGAGTGCGGTTCGTACTGCATCACCATGCCGGCATTTTGGCGCGCAGCCTTATCGAGTACGGGCAAAGCGGCTAGCAGGTGCTGACGCAGACGATTTTCGACATCCGCGCCATTCTTGAGCGTGTTATCCAGCACAGCTCGCAGCAAGGTTATACCCACGCCCAGGAACAGGCCCAAGAATGCAGCCAGAACCACGTTCATCGCCGTTTTGGGCCGGATGGAATTTCCCGGTATTTGAGCTGGATCCACCACGCGGCCGACACTGGCTTGCATGTCTTGCGTTGCACTATTTTCCTTGGACTTGCTCATGAAAAGATCATAGAGCTGGCGGTTAGTTGCCACTTCACGCGTCAACGCATCCAGACCAATCTCCTTGCGATTAAGCACCAATACACTACCTTTGGCCGAAGCGAGTGTTTGCTCCAGGCTGCGCTCTGTCGCTTGCGACACATCGAACTCATGCTTTGCCGTGGCCACCAGAATATCAATCGACTTGGCCAATTGCTCCTTGGCAATTTTTAATTGGTCCTTGGCCTGAATCATTTTGGGGTGCGCCGGACCATATCGCTGCGATAAATCCGAATAATTGCGTTCGGCATCCTGCAATTGCTTGTGCGCATCCCGAATTACCGGGTTTTGAATAATGGTTGGCATGGATAACAGCGCATCAGGATTTGCCCCGTGTATCTGCTCATAGGTATTTTGAGCTTCAGCCAGATGCAGCCGTGCATCAATCAATTTCTGGTTGACGGCCTCAATCATCTTGGCGGCCCCTCCGCCCGAAGAGCCATCCATCGAAATCACGCCTTGTTTTTCGCGATAGCTCTGTAAACGAGCTTCGGATTGGTCCAAGGTATCGCGCAATCCCTTTATGTGATCCTGCACCCAGGCACTCGCTTGCTGAGTCATGGCAAAGCGGGATTCGCGGTCGCTGTTAATAAATGCTTCAGCAATCGCATTGGCCATGTCAGCCGCCACTTGCCGATCCGTTGATTCAAACGAAACCTGAACCAGTTGACTCCCTTTAATCAAATCCACATTGATTTGATTGCGCGCGGCAATGGATTGGTAAACCGTTCTGGCAAGGGTATCTTCATCCCACTCGGGAACAACCGTTTTTGAAATGCCGAAATAATTCAGTACCGACCGATAAATCGGGGCCTTGACCTTGCGTGGGTCATAGCCTGGGTGCTCCCACAACTTGAGTTTTTTGATCGCACTGGTTGCCACTTCCCGTGATTTCAGAATTTCTGCCTGGGTCTGAAAAAATTCGCTCGTCGGGGTTACCCCGGCATAAACATCTTGTATCGATGTAATTGCCTGGGGCTTGCTGGATTCAATCAGTACTACAGCAGTCGCCTGGTAAACCGGGGCGATGCTCATACTGATCAAAAAGGCGGCAAGACCCGTACACAAGCCCAACAGCAAGATACGCCATTTGTACTTGCTGATAAGTCGCCAGAACGCAATGAAATCCAGATTGCCATTGCTGGCCAGGGCAACAAACGGGCGGTTGATGGCACTGACGCCATTTGAGTGTTGTTGGTTCGAAATCATACTGTCCCTATTTTCTGTAATTGATGCTGTTCGGCTTGTGATTCAGCCCGTTCAGAAAAAACTTTGCTCAATAATGACAGTGTCGCCAGGCATGACCGGCGCATTCAAATCGACTTTGACTGGTTTTTGCGACGTATCGCTGGCATGGATGACGAATATGCCACTTAGGGATGCACGCTCTTTCAACCCACCGGCAATCGATGCGGCCTTACGGACTGTCAGTCCGGGTTGATAGGGATAGCCACCAGGTTTTTCCACCATTCCGTTGACAAAAAACGGCCGGTATTCATCCAACTGTGCGGAGACTTGCGGGTTAAGCAGGTATCCCTTTTTCAAGCCTTCGGTAATGGTCTTTTCCACCTCGCCCAAGGTCAGCCCCAAAACCCGGACTTCCCCCAGTACCGGAAAGGAAATGGTGCCAGCATCAGTCAGGCGTATCTTATCGCGGGCTAGCTCGTCCTCGCCCAGGACCGAAATACTGATGACATCCCCCACGCCTAACTTATAGGAGGAGAGTGAACTGGCAGTTTCTTCAGCGCGACAAAACATTGTCAAACTGAACAAGAGCAGGAAGGCGAATAGCTTTGCTATATGACGGATCATGCCGGCGTTTTCCATAGTTAACAGCGTGGTTAAAAACTAAAAACGAGTGGATAAATCGATCCTGAACAGCCCTGATAGATTTGCATGACCCATTCGCGAAATATGATCCCAGCGTATGCAAACCCCTTCTGGATTCTGTTTTTGCTATCTAAATGTCAAACTTGATATCTCTTTACCCGCCCCATTAAATGCATGTCATCCCTGATGAAAATCCGCTTACAAACTAAAGCGGGCATTCAACATAACCACGTTTTTCCTGTACTTTTGATCGGCCAAAGTCGAGCTGCGTTGGTCATGGCTGTAATCCACTGAAAACGAAACCCAGCGGCGGAACAGATAGGTCACGTCAGCACCGAGCACGCCTGTATTGTCGGTACGACTGACACCCCGATATTGGCTGTGGGTATAGTCGTAACCCAATTGGGACGTAAAACGATCAGACCATTTATGTTCCCAGTTCAGGCCGATGTAACTGTTATCGACGAAATCGCCTTGGCCTGTGGATTCGGCGGGTTTGCTGCCCGTCTTCAATTCGAACGTGGAATAGCTACGTGGCTTCCACCTAACGAGGGCTTCCCAGATCAGACTGTTTCGGCTCTCGATACTGGCATTGTCAAAACGCTTTTTCATTCCCCCCAGCTTCAAGGTCCCGCTGGTGGCCGCAGTGGCATCCCAAGTCACACCCAGCATGGCCCGGGATTCGGAGCCATCCTGAATTGAACTCGCCGAGGTGTAATTAATCCCCGTATAACCTAGTTCAACAAAACTGCGTGTACTGGGGGCAACCCGATAGAAAAAACGACCCGTAGCATCAAAAAAATCCACATCCGAGCTGGCTGTCTGCGTTCGATTATTTAAATAACGTTTGTTCCGATAGCCCAGTTCACCTTCCAGGCCCCCCGTCGCTTCTTTTGCACCATAAACAAACAGACCATTCACACCATAGGTGCGGTAGCGATCCGGTTCGCTGGATACGGCGCGGTCGGTCGAGCCGCGCGCATCCGCATCCCACGTGGCCGTAGCCTTGAATTGTGAACGGGCACGCTCACTGTAGACATTATTGGCTTGAGCTTGGAACTCATGGCGATCGATGTCATCGCTCGATGAGCGCATATACCGGGTATAGGCACCGGCATAGCCCACTTGGTACTCATCGCCCGCCACTCGGTATTTAAGGGCAACGGCAGGCGCCACGGTCAGTATGCTGGACGACGTGGTATTGCTTGCCGCGTTAGTCACATTATCGGTGTAGCCAAGGCCGGTTTTGATTGTTGGATAGAGATAAAAAGGTCCGGCTTTCATCGCACCATCAGGAGCGATTTCTTCAGATACGGTATCTGCCGCATGGGTCAAACCAATCATGCCCATTGAAACTGCCATCATGGCCAGCATGTGTTTTTTTCTTGTATGCATTTTCACCCCCTAGAAGGTCAGATCCGGTCACTCAGGAAAATCTCCTTAGTCCCTATTACGCAGTAACCACTCCATCACCAGGCATGCATTCGATTCATTCCAAGGTGCGCTATAACCGCGCCCTGCAGCATATGCCATGACCATCAGCGCTACTTTTTTGCCGCACACATCACACAAAACAGCCTTTACTTGATCTAGATTAAAGCAAAATCCATGCACAAGCATGATTCGCCGCTATTTAATGCAAGAAAATTAACCACTTACTAAATATGGATAAGTTGAATTCAACCAATAAAGCCTGCAGCGTTGCAGCAGTTAGCCCATTCAGGTGCAGCCAGTTATTCTTACGCCCCACAACGGAACGCAAACCCATTTTCATTGGGAGGTCAACCAAGCACATTCATACACGCAGACAGAATCGACTAGGCGAACTTACACGTTTAATATTTTTCCGTATGTGTCCCAGCGAACATAATCACGAATTTCCCCGGTAAAAGCGTGTCGAAAGACATTCACACGGACGTTACCGCAATCGATAAGGTATAAAAAAAGCCGCATATCCATGCGGCTTTTAAGCGTGTTATTTGCTGGTTCCATTTTTCAAGCAGGGTAAATAGACGCCCTTAGACGTTAAACAGGAAATTGAGTACGTCGCCATCTTTTACCACATACTCTTTGCCTTCGGCGCGCATCTTGCCGGCTTCCTTCGCACCTTGCTCACCCTTGAACTGGATGAAATCGTTGAAAGCAATAGTTTGCGCGCGGATGAAACCCTTCTCGAAATCGGTGTGGATCACACCGGCCGCTTGCGGTGCGGTGTCGCCCTTGTGGATGGTCCAGGCGCGCACTTCCTTAACACCAGCGGTGAAGTAGGTCTGCAGGCCGAGCAAGTCGTAACCCACGCGAATCAGGCGGTTCAGGCCGGGTTCAGAGAGGCCGATGTCGGCGAGGAAGGCGAGCTTGTCTTCTTCGTCCAGATCAGCGAGTTCAGATTCGATCTGCGCGCACAGGGCAACGACCGGCGCACCTTCCTTGGCGGCGTGCTCGCGCAGACGATCCAGGTGCGGGTTGTTTTCAAAGCCGTCTTCTTTCACATTACCCACGTACATGGCTGGTTTCAGCGTCATCAGGCACAGCGGCTTGAGCAGCACCAGGTCTTCAGCCGTGAGCTTCAGGGTGCGCGCAGGCAAGCCTTGGTTCAGGTGTGGCAGCATGGTTTCAAGCAGCGCGACGAATTTCTGCGCGTCCTTGTCGCCGGAGCGGGCCTTCTTGTTTTCGCGCACGATGGCTTTTTCCACGGCCGACATGTCGGCCAGCGCAAGCTCGGTGAGGATGGTTTCGATGTCGGCGATCGGATCGACGCGGCCGGCAACGTGCACCACATTTTCATCGTCGAAACAGCGCACCACGTTCACGATGGCGTCGGTTTCGCGGATGTTGGCCAGGAACTGGTTGCCCAGACCTTCACCTTTTGACGCACCGGCAACCAGACCGGCAATATCGACAAATTCGACAATGGCAGGCTGCATGCGTTGTGGCTTCACGATCTCGGCCAGCTGCTGCATACGCGGGTCAGGCACTTCAACGATGCCGACGTTCGGCTCGATGGTGCAGAAAGGATAGTTGGATGCTTCGATGCCGGCTTTGGTGAGCGCATTGAAAAGCGTGGACTTGCCGACGTTGGGCAATCCAACGATGCCGCATTTGAGACTCATGGGATTCCTTTTACTGTACTGCCGCAGGAGATAGTCGTGCCGCAAAAGGCGTGATTTTACCCTGATCGGCGCGGATTTGTAGCGCAAGCGGCGCGAGCGGCAGAAAACCGGATCCGTCCGCCCGAAACGACCAGGGCGCTGCGAGGCTTAACCGGGTGAAATAAGCAGCCGGACCCTGCCATCCTGAACCTCAACCGCGAAGGACTGGATGGATTTCTCCGGCGCTTCCAGGCAAGCACCGTCTTTCAGGCGGAAATGCTGCTTCTTCAGCGGACTGGCGACCCACAGCTCGCCGTCATGCTCGCAGATCAGGCCGCGCGACAGCACGCTGGCCTGCGCAAACGGGTCGATGTTGTCCAGCGCATACAGCGCGTCGTCAGCCCGCGGGCGGAAAATGGCGATCTGGCGCCCGGCTGCCAGCGCGCAAACGCCGGTGCCGGGAACGATGTCTTCCAGGGCGCAGATATCGAGCGCGGTTTTCATGGGGTTTCCTCCTCTTTGCGTTCATCGGGCCGCGCCGGGCGATGCTGCTGGCGTTCGGGTACGGATTGCACCAACGGATCGGGCGCCGGGGAATTGATGAAATGCCGGAAGCGCGGCAAGCCGGCTTCGTCCTGCACGGCGAGTTGCCATTCGCAGGCATACGCGGCGATCAGGCGCGCCATATCGTCTTCGAGTTGCTGGGCAATGCCGAGGCGATCTTCAATGATGACCTGGCGCAGGTAGTCCACGCCGCCTTCCATATTGCCGAGCCAGACCGCCGTGCGTTGCAGTTTGTCGGCAGTACGGATGTAGAACATCATAAAGCGGTCGATGGTGCGGATCAGGGTTTCCCGGTCCAGATCGGCCGCCAGCAGATCGGCGTGGCGCGGCTTCATGCCGCCGTTGCCGCCCACGTAGAGGTTCCAGCCCTTTTCCGTCGCGATCACGCCGACATCCTTGCCCTGAGCTTCGGCGCATTCGCGCGTGCAGCCCGAGACGCCGAACTTGAGCTTGTGCGGCGAGCGCAGTCCCTTGTAGCGATGCTCCAGGAAGACGCCCAGACCGACGCTGTCCTGCACACCGTAGCGGCACCAGGTACTGCCGACGCAGGTTTTGACCATGCGCAGCGACTTGGCATAGGCATGGCCGGTTTCGAAACCGGCGGCGATGAGTTTTTCCCAGATCTGCGGCAGGTCTTCCTTGCGCGCGCCGAACAGGCCGATGCGCTGCGCGCCGGTGATCTTGGTATAGAGCCGGTAATCGCGTGCGACCTCGGCCACCGCCATCAGGCCCTGCGGCGTGACTTCGCCGCCCGGCATGCGCGGGATGACCGAATACGTGCCGTCTTTTTGCATGTTGCCGAGGAAAACGTCATTGGTGTCCTGCAACTTGACGTGTTCCGGCTTGAGCACGTATTCGTTCCAGCACGAAGCCAGCAAGGACCCCAGCGCCGGCTTGCAGATTTCGCAACCGTAGCCCTGGCCGTACTGCGCCAGCATGTCATCGAAGGTCTTGATTTCGCCGGCGCGGATCAGGTGATACAGCTCCTGGCGCGAATAGGCGAAGTGTTCGCACAGGTGGTTCTTGACCTCGACGCCGCGTTTTTTCAGCTCCGAATTCAGGATCTGCGTCACCAGCGGAAGGCAGCCGCCGCAGCCGGTTCCTGCGCGCGTTTCGCTCTTGATCGCATCCAGCGTGGTATGCCCAGCGGCGATGGCTCCGGTGATGCAGCCTTTCGACACATCGAAGCACGAGCAGATCTGCGCGGAATCCGGCAGCGAATCGACGCCCAGGGCCGGTTTTTTCGAACCAGCGTAACCGGGCAGGATCAGCGCGTCGGGGTGTTCCGGCAGTTCGACTTGGTTCAAGCACAGCTGCAGCAACGCGCCGTAATCGGCCGTGTCGCCGACCAGCACGGCGCCGAGCAAGTGCTTGCCGTCGGCGGAAACGGTCAGGCGTTTGTAGACGCGTTCCTTTTCATCGAGGAAAAGATGGCTGCGGCTGCCGGGCGTCTTGCCGCGCGCATCGCCGATGCTGCCGACCTCGACGCCCAGCAGCTTGAGCTTGGCGCTCATGTCCGCGCCGGTGAAGCGGCTGCTCCCGCCCAGCAGGTGATCGACCGCGACTTGCGCCATCTTGTAGCCCGGCGCGACCAGGCCGAAGAAGCGGTCATTCCAGGCCGCGCATTCGCCGATGGCGTAGATGTCCTGGTCGGAGGTGCGGCAGTGGTCGTCGATCGCGACGCCGCCGCGCGAGGCCAGCGCAAGCCCGCTCTTGTGCGCGAGCTTGTCTTCCGGGCGCACGCCGGCGGAAACAACGACGAAATCGATCCCCAGCGTGCTGCCGTCGGCAAACACCAGCGTGTTGCGCGTTTCTTTCCCGCCGGGCAACAGTTCCTGCGTGTTCTTGCCAGTGTGCACCCTGACGCCCATCGCCTCGATCTTGGCGCGCAATTGCTCGCCGCCGATCTGGTCGAGCTGCTCCGCCATCAAGACCGGGGCGAATTCGATCACGTGCGTTTCCACGCCCAGCGATTTGAGCGCACCAGCGGCTTCCAGCCCGAGCAGGCCGCCGCCGATGACCGCGCCGCGCTGGCTGTGGCGGGCACAGGATTCGATCGCGTTCAAGTCTTCGATTGTGCGGTAGGCGAAACAGGCGGGATTCTGCAAGCCCTTGATCGGCGGAAAAAACGGATACGACCCCGTGGCCATGACCAGCTTGTCATACGGCAACTGCAGGCCGTGTCCGGTGGAGACCAGCTTGTTCGCCCGGTCGATCAGGATCGCGCGCTCACCGATCAGCGCCTTGATATTGTGCTGCGCGTAATAGCCTTCCTTGACCAGCGACAGCTCTTCGGCCGTGTGGTGGGAAAAATACGAGGACAGGTGCACCCGGTCGTACGCGAGGCGCGGTTCTTCGCACAGCACCGTGATATCGAAGCTGGCGGCCTCGCCGCGATCTATCAGGTTTTCAAGAAAACGGTGGCCCACCATGCCGTTTCCGATCACCACGAGCCTGGGTTTGTACATGTCTAATATCTCCTGGGCAGGCATGGCGAATTCGCTCATGCCGACAATAATCGTATCGTCAGCATGGTAGGCCAAGCGTTGTGGCAGGGGCATCTGCCGAGAGAGGTATTGACATTTCCATTCAGCCTAGCACGGGCTTGCCTGTGTCATCCGCGCCAGGGCGGCAAAGCATTCTTGGCGGGAGAGATGCCGGCGGTGATAATGGCTATTGAGTCGGGTCTGAACAATTCACTTTTCAAGCTGCCAAGCCGGTTTTATCCGGCATGGCGGTTTGTATTCCATCCAGTTGCGGGCAAAGCCAAGCCAGAAATAGGGCACAAAGAAGCTGCAGCTTCTTCAGGATCAGTCGCAG
>JARLJJ010000216.1 GCA_031291275.1 Formivibrio sp. | reverse complement strand
TGACCCGACTCAACAAGTCGAACCGCCTCCTGCTTGAACTCAAGCGTGTACCTGCCCCGCTTCCCATTCCTCATCTTCGTTTCCCTTTCGCTTATTAAAGCAGCTCGCTAAGGGATACGTTTTGCGGGGGCAAGGTCAGGCCAGCCCATAATAAAACCGAGCGCAAGGACAAGTGAAAATGAAGCATTCAAAGCAAACCGGATGCACCTCTTATCTTCATAGACCTTAATCCTGATGAACTCGAAGACAAAAACAGCCCACATAGCGAAGTAAACCAACTTCACCGACCAAGGGGAAACAATCAAAGTTATCAGCACACCGAGGCCGCCCCATACCGGCGTACTCGTCCAAAATTGAGATAATTTGCTTGCCCCGATTGGCGCTGCCGGTGGACTGGGATCGCGCTCAGGAGCTTGAGTAGCGAACGCCTCCAATTCGGCGATTCGGCTCTCTCGTCCATTAATTTGTTGCTGCAATTCTCGATTTGCAGCAATGCTTTCCTGGTGTTTTCGGAGCAGCCTACTGTATGCGCCCTTTGGCATGCCCGCAATGCTCTCACTGTGCACCCCTCCGCGTAAAGGTGAAGGGACACTTCCCTTTCACGGGCGGCAAGGGGTGTCTTCCGGCATGTTATTCACGAAACTCTAAATTGCAGAATATTTGCAGAACCAAACCGCTATTGCCCAGCCTATTTCGATTTATACGATTCTTTAAGTCATTTAGAACCTGCATGTTATTGATTCTAAATATATGACAATAAATTCAATTGATTCTACCACCTCGCACCTGCGGTGCGGCGGACGCCACTTGCAGTGGGGCAGACGCTCGCTATTCGCCCGCAAGGACATGATTGTCGCAAAAGCGACTCGATAGAGTGGAAGAACGGCTAATGGACCACACCGGCATCGCGCGCGGGCCAGTAGATAAATACGGCTTTTCCGTAGATCAGAGACCGCTCCACGGGCCCAAATTCGCGGCTGTCGGACGAGATGGAGCGATGATCGCCCATCATGTAATAGGTTCCCTGGGGAACCTTCATTTCCGCCACGGAACGCGTATCCTGAAACTCCTCAGGGACATACGGCTCATTCAGCTTTTTGCCGTTCACCCACACATTGCCATGGTCGATACGCAGCTTGTCGCCTGGCAGCGCGATCACTCGCTTGATGTAGCTCTTCTCAGGGTCGCGCGGGTAGTGGAAGACGACCACATCGCCGCGCTCAATGGCCGAGATGCGATAGACAAATTTGTTGATGAAGAGCCGGTCTCGGTCTTCCAGGCGGGGCAACATGCTGGTGCCTTCCACACGCACCGGCTGATACAGAAAAGTGATGATCAGAACGGAGGCGATTGCGGAAACCAGCAAATCACGCATCCAAAGGCCAATACCTCCGGCCTTGGGCATGTGTGCCGGGGCTGGCGCAATCGCGGACTCGCCGCCCGGCTGCCCTGATCCGAGTTGTGTGGTTTCAATTGTGGGGATGTCGTTAGGAATCGTTTCCATCTCTCCTATAGATTACTCGCAGCCGAGGCTTCCTGGGGGACACAGCAGTTGAGTTCGAACTGGCTTTTCCATCGGTTTGGGTTGATTGGCAGCCGGAACCAGCCCAGGCGCCGAGCCGCTGAGGTTGTCTTCCTGCAGTACGAGCGGTCGTTGCAACATCATTTCCAC
>JARLJJ010000027.1 GCA_031291275.1 Formivibrio sp. | reverse complement strand
TTTGTTTTTATCGATTGTTTTAAAAGAACTATAGATAAAATAAAAAAAAACAAAAGACAAAAAAATCAAAAAAAAAAAAAAACGCGGCGCGCGGCGGGGGGGGGGGGGGGGGGGGGGCGGGGGAACCGCACTTGTAGAATTCAGCCAGCGGAAGGTCATGCGCAAAGTGGGTCCACAGCACGCGCCAACCAAGGAGAGCATCCACAGAGTCCGGCTCCCAAAAACAGGGGTGGTTACAGACAACGTTGTTGAATGTGAAGATGAGGTCCACCGGGACCACCGTGAACTTAGGCTCGAACGCTCTTTGGCACTCCTTCTCCAGGCAGACCAAGTACTCGTACAGCATTCTCGTCTTCCCAATGCCGGGCATACCGAGAGCAACAGCAACGGCCGCTGAAAATCTGTGTGCCATAGATGGTTCAGTAGCAACACCCAACGCGCCTTGCGCCAGCAAACCCATCGCCGTGAGGGCTCTGTCGCGGTCTACCAAATTCCACATATTGTCAATAATCCGAGGGCGCTGTGCACCAAGGCGAGACGAAGCGTGCACGCTTAGGCGCTCTGACAACAACGAGTCAAAGTAAGGCGGGACTGTTTGCCATAGCATTGGCAAATTTGTAGGTAAAGATAGCACAAACACAAGCTCACCTTCCAACTCACGCAGCCCCCCATCAGTGTATCCGGAACGGAACCGAGCGACCCGGCCACTTCCACGCTCCCACGCGCGCGCAACAGAGCCCAAAGATCCTAAGTGAAGGTCCTCCAGTTTTTCGCGGAGAACTGCAAGCACCACACACCGACTCAACCGAGCACAGCTGGGAACGAAGCAAGGAGCCAAGAAAAGGTACAAAACCTTACCAGGATGATATGCAACTGGCAGCCCACCGGCGACCGTCTTGCCTGGACTCACATGCGCAGTGTCACACAACACAACCAATGATTTACGTCAACACCACCATCGTAAGGACACACGCAAATACAAGACGACGAAGGCAAGGCAACCGCAAGATTCAAACAAAGAACACAGTGCTGACACCTCACACACACAGTACTGTCCGCTCAGACACACAAAGTTGGGAGGGGAATGAGGCGAGTAGGCAAACTAACACGACAAACACAGACCTAAGCCAGGAGCCTGAAACGGTACGGACTCTGAGCCAGCTGCGCAGGAACCACACACGCAAGAACACATAAACAACGAGCAGACAGAGACAATCGGTAGCAACAACAGACGCACACAAAACCACAGGGGACATCAAACGCACTACACAACCACAGCCAATTAGGAGGCTTGCACGAAAGGCGCCCTGAACGTGGGGCGCGTGCTGCACAGAGGCAGCACAGTCATGCAACACAGACGATGCAGGAGCGCAAGGGCTATAGTCCTAGCACAGGGCCAACAAGAGCAACTCACACAAGGCACTTACGGCCTGGGTAGACACAAGGCCATTTTAGGACGGCCTTCTTCGCGAGGCGTGACTCAATCCAGTGTGCCGGAGAGGCATGATCTGTGAAAGGATGGCTTCCCTCAATGCTGTCCTCGTACCACACCCATTCATGGTATTCGACCCCAGACGGGCTGCAGAGGGAAAATAACACCACGAAATGGAGAACAAACACCTGGTGTAAAGATCATGCACGTTGAAAGGGAAGCTGGCAGCACGCACCCGGGGGGCCCAGCATATCCTTTCCCAGCCGCATACCAGCTGAACTCGGATCCCCATATCCACACACCAGCGGGGCAATCCGGTGCCCTCCGCAGGATTTCGGACACCCAACCATGAGCTGGGGACCGAGAAACATCAGGGACACAAGAGAGACGCCTCGCAACATGGCCTCAACACATACAGATCTGACACAAATACCAAACGGCAGATGGAATGCTAAGGGAAGTGAAAGGCACAGTCATGCAAGTGCACAAAGAGCAGGGGGGGGGGGGGGGGGGGGGTACCGCCAGGGTGACCAGGGCCAGCAGCGGGGACTCCGTGGTGTCCAGTCACGGCGACAAGAGCTGACAGAATTTCCACACGGACTCGGTGAACGCAAAGCAAGGGACCCACGACACAAAATGGCATGCATACAGTACAGGAGCGCCAGCAGAGCACCCAAAGTAACAACCGACAGACAACACAAGTGCAAACAAACAGGTGATGGAAGCAGCGATGGGAGCAAAGCAGGGGAAGGGCAGCCACACAAAGCCAACACAGGGGCAACAAAACAGGTGACGGGAGCAGGGCATGGGGGAGGATAGGGAGGGGAGCCGCTAGGGCACAGCCACATCACAAAACAAACACAGGCTAGCGCCCACACAGCGCAGAACCAGGGTGGCACGCCCGCACACACTGTTCTCTACAGCAAGTGTCGCACCCAACTTGACCCCAGGCATAGAGACAAAGACAACGGGGGCGCGGGCGCGCGGACAAGTGCATGCACGCACGCACTGTTCTTGGCCACAGCTATTGCCAGGCACCCAGGAACAGATGCTAACACAAATGCATCGGGCACACACAGAGGGTGGGGAAGGACAAGAGCCAACTGTGGTGCAGTACCTGGGGCGGGAGGGGGCGCGGGGTCGGCTACACAGCACAAGCGCACACAAGCAGTGATGGTGCGAGTAAGCACAACAACTGGCCAGCGCGCAGGGGCAGCTCAAGCACACACCCTTGTGCGCGCACAGCAGGGGAAGCACGAACACAGACACACACAAAAGGAACCACAAGGGGGCAAGCACCCAAGTGGTGACAGGTACGCCCCCAATCACGAGTCGTGCCCACATGAAGAAGGTACGCTACAGTACGCACAGAACGGGGCCGCGGGCAAGGGGACGCAGGCACACTATTGTTGGCCACAGCAATTGCCAGGAAGCACGTAGTGTCCCAGTGAACACAAACACGCGGACGAAGAGCGACAACGAGAGCAAGGCAGGCCCAAAGGACAGCCACACAGGCAGAGACACTTCCCAACCAACACAGGCGGCAGACCACACAGGGTGAGGGGGTCCGCAAGAAAAGGGGAACGGCGGTCAGGGTGCACCCACGTAAACACACACAAGCATGGCAGAATCCGAGCGAACCTGACGTAAGACACTTGAACACGGCGTGGCGGATATTTCCGTCCAAACTGGCAAACGCCGAAACCTTCATTAGGATCGCCCGCGTAACCTCATCGACACTACTGATATCGCTGTAGATA
>JARLJJ010000026.1 GCA_031291275.1 Formivibrio sp. | reverse complement strand
TTTATGTGCGGTCACCGCCGTCATTGCGAGCGGAGCGAAGCAATCCATCTTTTTACGAAACCAGCAAGCGCTTCATCAAGATCGTTTAGGACCGCCAACCCAGCGTCTCACAAGCAGATCTTGCCGGGCAATTCATTGTAGGGTGGGTTAGCGTAGCGTAACCCACCGATGATAGGAGCGCTTTGGCATTGGCTTGATATCGTTCCACCCTATATCGCTCACCACGCCGATGGTGGGTTACGCTGCGCTAACCCACCCTACGCTTGCTTCATTGCTGGTGATGTCCGGAATGCGCCCTAAATAAGTCGTTTCGAGGCAACGTCCACCCGCCCGTTTGCGGACATTCTAATGGCTGGAAGCCTAAGATGACAGCTTGGCGCCCTTGACGGACAATCAGAGACGCCCTCCGCCCAGGAGCAGACGTTCCGATCGGTTTTGTCCTAAAACAATGCGGCGCAAATCCTTTCAGCCCTCCGGGATCGCGCCCAATTCGACTTCGTGGGTCCTCTTTCTATTGCTGTTATCAAATGGTTGGGGCAATCTATTTTAATCAAGAGAATAACTTTGTGGATGCTGTATGACAGACCAGATCGCTGCAGAAACCGATGGGGAAATCTATGACGTTCTCGATCAGGCCGAGGACGATGAGTTAGCGCCAATAGTCGAGATTTTGGTGACTTCGCCGTACACTTATCTTAAATATTCCCGTGCATATCAGCGCTACAATCCAAACCATTCCGTCTATCGCAATCAAATCTCCGAGGAAATCTGTAGGCTTGGCCTATTCGTCACTGCAAGTAGCACGGCCCCAACCGGAACTCTAAGTGGCTCTCGGCCTAGCTATGCTGTCTTGCTTGCCGCTGTATGCAAAAAAATAGGAATTCCCGTCACAGGGCTGGCCTGGCACGAGATGGAGAGCGTATTCATCAACATGTTCCTTCGTCAACATTTGCTTACGGTCGGGACTGAGGATCGACCTGGACTCATCGCTTCCGCAGCCGCGGCAGCCGGAAGCGCGGTTTCCGGCGTGTTCAGTTCAGAAGCGTGGCAGCCGCTGGCCTCTACGCTGGTACATATCGCATTCTTGCGCGGGGCCATGGCCGGATGCGGCCGTCTGACGGGAATACTTGCTCGGGGCAAAACCATTGTGCCGGCACAGCGGGGTGAACCCGAGAATTCAGTGATTGTTACCGGCGACGACGGGACACCTGCATTAGCGTTAGCAGCAATCCCAGAGAACATTGCCGAGGGCTGGACGTTTATGAAGCCCGATGGCCGCACACTGAGTAAGTTGACGCCGTTCATGGAAGCATTACAGCCCTTTTTCAGCGCACCGCAGTTGCTATCTGGAAAGAATGTTTACAGCTCCCGTTTACCGCTGTCATACAGCGATAAGGTCGGAGCGTTTGTTGGCGCAGCTAAAGGGAATCAAGGGATGATGCCCCTTCATCAAGTTACTGCGATCGGCTTGTCTGGGCCGACGGTCTTCCTGACGGCAGCGGCTGCGATTGCTCAACAACAGCAAATGCAGCGCATCGAGAAAGCACTTGATGATATCAAGGTCATGCTGACAGATGTCTCTCGTTTCCAGCAGGAGGAGCGCCGCGCGGAACTGACCAGTTCGATCAGCTATTTTAATCAAGTGGCTCGCGCCGTGCTCTCAGGCGAACTCGTTCCCGAAGTGCTCAACAGGATTGAGGACCGGGAAGGCGAATTGATTAAAATCTACCTTCACCTTGTCAAAGATCTCCGCGTTGCAATGGAGGCGCTGCGCGCCGTCAAGAAGGAGACGTTGGCACCAAGCAAATACATCAAGGCGCTCCAGAACGCTCAAGCGGTCGTAGCGAGACTTTATGATGACATTTTACTGTGCCTTAGGGCAAGGGCCTGCGGATTCCAATTGATGTGCGCCTATCCTGGGCGTGAGGCTGGCAAGAAAGCTCGTTATGAAGCGATCTGCGAAGCTATCCGTCCGTTTTTGCCGTCAGGCGAGGTAACTGTGGAGCTCGACCGAATGATCCGCGATAAGTTGCAGACAATGTCATCGTACGAAAACAAGGCCGTTTTGCTGACAGGTGAAAGTTTATTATTTGATGGAGTAGGTAAGAGTGATCACGCAATTATGTCAGCGATCACTGCCTCGCTGTCCCCCGAAGCGCAGTCAGAAGATTCGGTCGTAATCGATTTTCAGATCGATGCGGGTCAGATTGTGGGAGTGCGGCTTGGCTCAGCTGGCAAATAACCACAATGTGCCCTTTAGGCCTGGTAATCCCTCCGTTAAAAACGGGGGGATTACCACCTCTTCTTCAAAAACGCCGTCCGCAACACCAGCCCGTTAATTTTCTCAACATTGCACCTAATCAAATCGGGGTTGCCCATTAACCGGATAGTCTTGGCCTGAATTCCAAGTTCAAGTGCCCGTTGATACTCACTGCTTCCCCTACGGCCTGGAGACCTGCCCCAGCTTCATGATCATCATTTCAATATTTTCCTTGAATGCTTCCCACAAAGCTGAACTATTAGCGTGGTTCGGCAGCAAGACATTGCCAAGGCTTGGTGCTTCACCGTAGGACGTTAAGAGTTCATCGCTCCATATT
>JARLJJ010000215.1 GCA_031291275.1 Formivibrio sp. | reverse complement strand
GGAAGCTTCAAGAGTATCCTTGATTGGGCCCGGGACAATACCTATTCAACTGTATGGTCCTGCCTTGCCGCTCACGCTGCAATTCTCTATCTTGACGGCATCGCTCGAATCAGGAACGATCGCAAGTACACCGGTGTCTTCGATTTCGAAAAACTGTCAGACCATCCACTCATTGCAGGGACTCCATCGCGATTCAAACTTCCACATTCGCGATGGAACGGAATTCAAGAAGACACGTTGACGAAATTCGGGTACAGCGTTCTTACCAGGGCGGAAGATGCGGGCGTTGATACATTCATCAAGCACTTCAAGAGCCTGTTTGTTTTTTTCCAGGGGCATCCGGAATATGACTCAAGTGCTTTGCTTCTTGAATACCGCAGAGATGTTGCGCGATTTCTTAAAGGGGAGATCAACGCATATCCCTCGATCCCGCATGACTATTTTGATGATGATACGACAACTGCCTTGCACACAATACAACAGTCTGCCTTGACTCAGCCGAGTTTAGAACTACTGGCTGAGGTTGCCGCGATATTGGACCCGAAGGACATCAAGAATACCTGGCATTCGACTGCCGTGCGAATCTATAAAAACTGGCTGCAGTACATATGGGCGCAGAAGGCACAGCAGCCGCAAATCACCGAAGTTGCATTAGTGCCTCAGAGGGTCGATGCTTCGTTACCTCATTGCGTTGCGGTAAGTGAAGTACCGGCGTGAGAAGCTCTTTCCTTCGCCACTGATTGGCCAGTCGCCAACGGGGCGGCTTTTTAGTTGTGTGCCGAAAATCGGACACGAGGAAATATACGCATGCGATTGGAAGAAAAGGGAATAGTTCGTGGTTTGAAAAACCGTATATTGCAGCACATTGCCAGGTCCGCGCCTGGGGCGGGGTTCCGGGTGTTGCTCCATCGCTTGCGCGGAGTGCGTATCGGAAAAGGCTCTTGGATTGGATACGACGTGGTCCTTGAGACAGCGCGCCCCGAATTGATTTCGATAGGAGAAGGCGTTTCGATCAGCATGCGCGCCACTG
The DNA here is from genome assembly GCA_031291275.1 of Formivibrio sp. Lineage (GTDB taxonomy): Bacteria > Pseudomonadota > Gammaproteobacteria > Burkholderiales > Chitinibacteraceae > Formivibrio. The sequence goes on along the minus strand of JARLJJ010000215.1, from coordinate 71 downwards.
TGATTGCACATTTCAAGGAATCGACCGGCGTAAGAATTGAACAGAATGTTTTTATAGGTCCAGGGGCCATC
>JARLJJ010000025.1 GCA_031291275.1 Formivibrio sp. | reverse complement strand
GGGGGGTGGGCCTCTGTTGCCTCCGATCCGCAGAATCACGGCAGCGGAGAATTGAATCCGGCCGATGGAAGCTACCTCAATGAATTTCGCATGGATGAGGGAGTGGATACTTCATACACAAAATTCCACCGGCAGCCCACACCAATCGACGACAACCCGTTCAACAAGGTCGTGCCGCCTGCAGACCTTTTCTATGTTGGCTGGACCGTACCCGGCGAGTGGTTCAACATCACGGTCGATGTGGCAAAAGCAGGAACTTACGGGGCCGATCTTCTCTACACATCCAACCATGGCGGAACAATCTCGATCGACGTGAATGGCAATGACGCAACAGGGTCGCTGCAGATACCGACAACATATGACGCTGCTGACCCCGTGGCTTGGCGTCAGTGGCACCATTGGAATTTGTCTTCGCAGCTTTTCAAGGTTGCCCTTCGCAAGGGAAGAAATGTTCTTACCGTACACATTTTGACCGAGGGCAACATGAATTTCGCCTATTTTGACTTCAAACAAGCTCACTGACGAAGAGATGCGCCCTGGAAGGATGCGAAAGAGAGTTCTTTGGCGGGCTATCAGTTGCCGAACTTCTGCGCTGCAATTTCAAACAACCAGGATACGGCAAGGCCAACCTCGCAGGTGCGTTGTATGGTGGCAAATTCCTAATTGAGGCCCAGATGGCCGGATACACCGGAATACTCGACTCCGGCGAATTCGGGCTGTGGGAGCAACTGCTCAAGAACTTCCAGGGGACATCCCTGATGGGCCATTACTTTGGCATTTTTGACATGGGACTCGACCGAGACCTCATTGATCGTCAGTGGGCTGATGTTGATGCCAACGCAGGACGCGGCGATTCGGTACTGAGGAAGCCGTGTGAAAGAGCTTCGTGGACGGGCGAATACTGCGAATCCGATCGATTCAAATCCGGCCGGCCCCATTCTTCACATTTCTACAAGCCAAAGGATCGTGCTCTTCGAGAAAGAACTCTTTATCCATGTAGCCAAACACCATAGACTTAGTAATGGGGAGTTTCTCAGGCCGCACGCCAAAGTATGCGTGAACCATAATCAGTGCGATCAATCCCACACCAGCCAGTCCGTGCAGAACATAGATCACGCCCCAGGTCATATCTCCAAAAACGTAGGGATTCCGCGCCAGGATTCCGAAGGTATTGACGTGCTTCATCATGCACAGTCCTGTCACGATCACCGTCAGACCGGAGCACAAAATCAGGAAGTGATAAAGCTTGTTCTCAGGCGGATACTTGGCAAACCGATTGGGCAGGGGAGAATTCCAGCCCAGCGCGAGCTTGAACCTGCGCATCATATCGCGCACATCGGTCTTGTCCGGCCAGATCGACATAAAATCGAGGAAGAACGATGCGTGCACGATGTGGAAGAGAATCGAGGCTGAAAAAACCAG
>JARLJJ010000214.1 GCA_031291275.1 Formivibrio sp. | reverse complement strand
CGATGCCTTGAAGGCTGAACTGGGCATCCCGAGTTCGATCCAGGGTGCCGGGGTATCGGAAGTAGATTTCCTGGCCAAGGTGGATTCGCTGGCCGAGGAAGCGTTCGACGACCAGTGCACCGGCGCCAACCCGCGCTTCCCGCTGATCTCGGAACTCAAGCAGCTGTTGCTCGATAGTTTTTACGGCCGGCCTTATGTGGAAACGTATGCCAGCGGAAAGGCTATAACAGAGTAAAATACCCACAGGATAAGCAACCCGTCCTTCATAGACGGGTTGCTTTCCTCAGAAATGGGCCGCACTATCCGATAGTTATTAACCTTTTTGACTAACCAGACATCACCATGCCGATTGAACCGATTACCAACCACCGTTTGTACAAGAAGGTGGCTGACCAGATTGCTCTGTTAATCCAGAACGGGGTATACCAACCTGGTCAGAAGCTGCCTGGCGAACGCAACTTGATCGAGAGGTTGGGCGTCAGCCGATCATCATTGCGCGAGGCACTCATCTCGCTTGAGACGGAGGGGTTGATCGAAATTCGTGATCGCTCGGGTATTTTTGTCTTGGGCGGTGGGCAGGTTGACAATGACGCCACTCAAAATGGGGATGTGCTAGAAGTATTTGCAGCTCGCGAATTGATTGAAGTAGAAGTCGCGGCCTTGGCAGCCCAGCATGCCAAACAAGAACATCTGGAAACACTCACACAGCTATTGGGGAAAATGGTGGTCAGTTCAGCCAGCGACCCCAAGGGCGCCGAACATGATCGACAATTTCACCTGACATTGGCGCAAGCCTGTGGCAATCGCGTCCTGTTACGCACAGTGGAATTGCTTTGGGAGAACACTCAGTCGGTCATGGAGGATCAGCCTCCACAAATCAAGCATTCCGAGAGTACCTGGCAGGCCATCGTGATGGAGCACCGCGATATTTTCCATGCGATTCGCGAGAAAAATCCGCAAGCAGCACAGACAGCCATGCAACAACACCTCGAAAATGCAATCAAACGACTGACTGCACCGCTGCGCTAAATCTCTAAACCTTCAGTTTCACTCCGATAACACATAAAAAACCCGCGACTTCCATCGCGGGTTTTTCTTTAGGGCAGTAGTGCCACTTACATCACAGCGCCAACCTTCCACGGGATGAACTCATCCTGACCATAACCCAATTCTTCGCTACGCGCCCGCTTGCCTGAGGCATAGTCAATCACAGCCTGGAACATTCGCTGACTCAATTGCTCCAGCGTCTCTTCGCCAGTGATGATGTCACCGCAGTTGATGTCCATGTCGTCGCGCTGACGTTCCCACAAGGCATTGTTGGTCGCAAACTTTATCGTCGGCACGCCGGCACAGCCAAAGGCCGAACCACGACCGGTGGTGAAGCAAATCAGTTGCGCACCGCCGGCTGCTTGGCCGGTAGCCGAGACTGGATCGTAGCCTGGGGTATCCATGTAGACAAAACCCTTGGCAGTGACAGGTTCAGCAAAGTTGTATACCGCCTTGAGCGTGGTCGTCCCACCCTTGGCCACTGCACCGAGTGATTTTTCCAAGATGGTCGTCAGGCCGCCAACCTTGTTCCCCACCGAAGGATTGTTGTCCATCTCACCGCCATTGCGCGCGGTATAGTCACGCCACCAATCGATGATGTCGATCAGTTTCTTGCCGATTTCCGGCGTGTCGGCGCGGCGGGTCAACAGGTGTTCTGCACCGTAGATTTCAGGCGTTTCCGACAAGATCGCGGTACCACCATGCGCTACCAGCAGGTCAACCATGCCACCCAGCGCCGGGTTGGCAGTGATACCGGAATAGCCATCCGAGCCGCCGCAATTCAGGCCAATGATCAGCTTGCTCAGCGGAGCGGTTTCGCGCACGGCCTTATTGGCTTCCACCAACATGCCATCAATCGCTTCAATGCCCATCTTGATTGCAGCGGTAGTACCGCCGGCATCCTGGATCACCAAACTCTTTAGGGTCGATTTACCTGGGCCGCCCAGATCGTCCATCATCGGGCCAACTTGGTTTAGCTCACAGCCCAGGCCAACCAGCAATACGCCTGCGAAATTCGGGTGAGTAGCAAAGCCATGGATCGTACGACGCAGCAGCACCATATCGAGCCCACCGCCATTCATGCCGCAACCAGTGTTGTGCACAATCGGCACAATGCCGTCAATATTCGGATACTGCTTGAGGATATCGCTGCGATTGAAGTGTTCTGCCACTTTGCGCACCACCGTGGCCGAGCAGTTCACCGAGGCAATTACCGCGATGTAGTTACGCGTACCGACCTTGCCGTTGGCACGGACAAAACCTTGGAACGTGGCAGGATTAGCCACTGGAGCCGGATCTTTCTTGGCCTGGCAGAACGCGTAATCGCGTTCAAACTCGCCACCGACCGCGAGATTCTGGGTATGGATATGCTGACCGACTTCGATATCGTTCTTGGCGAAACCGATCACTTGGTTGTAGCGCCGCACTTCCTCACCTTTGGCGATTTTGTGGGTAGCAATCTTGTGACCAGGCGGAATCAATTCTTTAACGGTAAAACTTTCTGCTTCCAGCTTGTGGCCGGGCAACAGTTGCTTGCAGGCAATCACGACATCGTCGTTGGCATGCAGGCGGATAATGTCGGGGGACTGTGCCATGACGTTTTTCCTTTGTAGATGTTAATTGACACAAGGCCGGCCAGTTTGGCCGGCCTTGTGTAGAAACCTCGTTATCGGTTTCAGATCAGTACTTTCTTATGTGCTATCGCAACTCAGGAAATCAACTCTGCCATCGCCGCTTTCACACCAATAGTTTCGATCCGGGTCAGACGGGCAGCGACTTGTTCAGCCAAATCAGCCAGCGCAGTCAGATCTTCACCCCACAGGCGGGCATCGGCCAGCGCAGCCTTGACCATGACTTGCGGATTGGCCAGATCGAACGACTTCCAAGCTGCATCCAGAATCGACAGCACGGTCGCATCGTCCTTGATCGGATAGCTTTGACCATTGCGCGTGCCGACAAATTCCCCGGCCGCATCGAAACTGCCATGATAGAAATGCAGCAGAGCGGCGAGCGAGAATGCCAGATTGGCAGGCGCCTTACCGTTGGCCTTGGCGAAGTCCTTCACTGTCGGCAAGACGCGCACTTTCCACTTGGAAACGGAATTGAGCGTGATCGAGATCAGTTCGTGACGAATAAAAGTGTTGCCGAAACGCTCCATGATCGAGGCGGCATAGCTGTTGCGTTCGGCATCCGGCAATTGCACGAACGGAACGATGTCGCTGAACATGACTTGGTTCAGATAACGCGACACGATCGGGTCTTCGATCATTTCGGTCACGGTGTCCAGACCCGCGCAGTACGAAGCCAGTGCGCTGGCGGTGTGAGCACCATTCAGAATACGCACTTTGCGGGTGCGGTACGGTTGCATGTCGTCGGTCCAGATCACATTCAGGCCGGCTTTGTGCAACGGGAATTCTTCTGAGATGGCTTGCGGGCCTTCGATCACCCAGAGGTGGAACGGTTCTGCAGCGACCAGCAGCGGGTCGGTATAACCAAACTTGGCATACAGTGCATTGGCTTCGGCAGCCGGGTAGCCCGGAACAATGCGGTCGACCAAGGTGTTGCAGAAGACATTGCTGGCTTCGATCCAGGCAGCAAAACCGGCTTCCAGATTCCAGCGCTGGGCATGTTGCAAGATGATGCTCTTGAGTTTGCTACCATTGGCTTCGATCAATTCGCAAGGCAGGAATACCAAGCCCGGTGCAGCGGCACCGCCCATTTTCTGGTAGCGGG
>JARLJJ010000024.1 GCA_031291275.1 Formivibrio sp. | reverse complement strand
CGCCGCTGCGCATGGCTGCGGTGGGTACGCTGGAAATAGAACTGGCAGACTGGATGGACTGCCGATGTCCCTGGTAATCGCCGAAGAAGAAAACTCGGTCGCGCAGGATCGGTCCGCCAATGACTCCACCAAACTGGTTCTGGTGAAACGGAGTTCTGGGCAGTCCCTTGCGATTCGAGAAGTAGTTGTTGGCGTCGAAAGCGTCGTTGCGCACGAACTCAAAGAGGGTGCCGTGAAACTGATTGGTGCCCGACTTGACGGTTGCAGCGACGATGTAGCCCGCGGCATGTCCGTATTCCGCGGAAAAGTTATTCGTCATCACCTTGAATTCCTGCACGGCGTCGACGGACGGAGAGATGGCAATGCCTTGCCGGCCGATATTGCCGCTATACGCAAAAATATTGTCGTCAATACCGTTTAACAGGACGTCGTTGCTGCTGAATTGCCCGCCACCGCCGACAAAGGGCAGGTTGGTCGTCACTCCGGCTACCGGAGCAGTATTTCCAACGAGCAAGCCAAGCTGGAAGGGATTGCGCCCGTTGAGCGGCATGCTCAGGACTTCGTGGTTGTCGATCACCTGTCCCAGAGAAGATGTGGTAGTCGATACCAGCGGCTCAGAAGTGGTGACTTCGATGGTCTGACTGTCAGATCTTACTTCCAACGGGATGGTGAGATTCACCGTCTGGTCGATCTGAAGCGTAATATTCGTCAACTCTTTGGTCTGGAAGCCCGGTGCGGTGACGGATATTCTGTAGGTACCCAGAGGCATGAATTGCGCGTTGAACAAGCCCTGATCATTGCTTTGGGCCCCACGCGTCTGCCCGGTAGCGATGTGTGTGATGGTTACGGTGGCATTTGGTATAACTCCACCGCTTTGGTCCTGGACGGTTCCTACGATGGTTCCAGTTGACACTTGCGCCCGGGCAACGCCCAGGGCAAATGCAATGATGAACATGAGGGTTGTTAGCTTGGATGCTGCAGATACGATGGTCCTGCTATTGAGCATGGGCTGGCCAGCCTCCTTTAGATGGTGTTGCATCCGGCATGGATACCTATCCGCTCCCACGCGGGAAGCATGGCCCACTGCCGGCACATTGTTTTATCCTTCAAAAATCGCTTTACGCGCCGAATTTCAGAACGAGATGAGGGTCCGTT
>JARLJJ010000023.1 GCA_031291275.1 Formivibrio sp. | reverse complement strand
GTCAAGACCGGCAGGATAGGAGTCGAACTCCTGCACTGGGCCGCTCTGGCATTCACCCAAAGCGCGGGTCGCGGCGCTGCGGCGCTGCTCGTCCGGGCTGATGACCGCAATGGTCAAGGCGCTCGGGCTCAAACTATCGGGAATTTGCATAGAGGTTGACATCGTCTGATTGATCCTCCAGTTGTTTGATGCACTGCGATGAATGTTCACTCAGCCTGGCGCTTCAGCGTGCCCCTGAAAAAAGAGCCGGCAATTCACCGCACCCCTTCTCGTCCTGCCACCCTTTCAGCCCGCTGGGGATCATTCCTTGCTCGGCCTGAAGCACTGGCGGAACGGTTTGGAAACAGCCTGACTGCCCTTTGCCAGCGACCCGCGCAGATGGCTTCGAGGTGAAAATCTGCTTACAGATCTTGAGGCACTTACCGGTTGCCTGCTTGGGTTATCGGCGAAAGACAGACCTACATTAGCGTCTCTTGAGAGTTGAATTCGGGAAGTGGGGGCTCCCATGGAGGAATCTCAAGAATAAGCGGAAAACCAAAAAATGCTTCAATCGAGCCTCATGAACCTCGCACTACAACAAAAAATGCCATCTGCGAATTGTTTCATGGGCATCAAGACACCAGATTTGACAAAGTATACCACATCCATACCGGAACGAAACGCCCTGCGCACTGCTTGAGCGATTTTTTTGCAATGCGCCAATCTCGAATGCCATTTCTGGTCGCGCTGCGTTTTCCGGTGCGCTCGGCACGTGCGAGATGCTGTCAAAGGGCTGTATTCAGACGCTGTATCCAGAGGCCGAATCCAGAGAAAAACTCCCAATCAGGCGCAGATAGCAGGGACTTCATGCCGCATTCTCGGCCGACTCAGTCTTTTCAGTCTGGAAGAAATGAGTACCACCAATTGACATGGCGTCCCAAATCAAGCACACTGCAAGTAAGTTTATCGGACAGAATAGAGGATCATCATGCGAGATGCAACGCCGCAAGGCACCTACAAAGTCCAGGCTCTGGACCGGGCATTCGCCGT
>JARLJJ010000213.1 GCA_031291275.1 Formivibrio sp. | reverse complement strand
GGCCAAATGAACGAGAGCACAACGCCCAGACCGATGGCCGAGATGGCCGTCACGATAGGAACGAAACGCTTGCCGGCAAAGAAGCCAAGATAGGGTGGCAATGAAATCCGGAAAAAGCGGTTAAACATGTAAGCCGCAAGTCCACCGGCAAGAATACCGCCGAAAACACCGGTCTGGACCGAGGGCAACCCCATGATAGTGTCAGGAGTGATGCCAAGGATGCCGGCCATCACGCCCAGCGTCACGGTCATCACCAGGAAACCGATGGTGGCGGCAATCGCTGCCACGCCGTCATTTTCGGTAAAACCGAGCGCCACGCCGATAGCGAAGATCAACGGCAGGTTGCCGAAGATGACGTCGCCTGAATTCTTCATCAGCGAAAGAATAGCCAGTAGCACGGTATTGGTGGTGTGGAAATCCGTGGCACCCAGGCCGAGCAGCAAACCCGCCACCGGCAATACGGCCACCGGTAGCATCAGCGATTTGCCGATTTTTTGTAACGATGCGAATGCATTATTGAACATATTTCAACCCCCTCCGTAATACTCTGTTTATTAAATTGGAAAACTTTTTGACTAATAAACTTCAGGCTTCCGACGCCTTGATCCGGATGCAAGCTTCGACGCATCGCAAAAATCCAGCTTGTTTGCGAAGCCGTTCTCATGGATAGAAGAAAACCCACGCCTGTCGAAACAAGGTCTACCCGTGCCCCTTTGCCGGATTGCCTTTTCAGGCACAGCCCGTCTGCAATGAGCCATGCCCAAATCCATCCCACGTTCCCGCTGCTTGGCGAGAACGTGCGCCATGTCTAGCTATTGCTTTTATTCGACATGCGGGACAAGCAGAGCCCGGACTTCGGCTGACGTGCCATACTTCAGCACTTCGCCGGCCAGGGATTTGCACTCTTCGAACGTCAGGCGCGACAGCGTGGCCTTGACGGCTGCAATCGACGGCACGTCGACAGACAATTCGTCGACCCCCAGCCCCACCAACACCGGAACGGCCAGTGAATCCGAAGCGATGCCGCCACAGACACCCACCCATTTGCCATGCTTGTGTGCACCTTCCACCGTCATCGCGATCATGCGCAGCACGGCGGGATGCAAGGCATCGGCATGTTTGGCAAGCTTGGGATGACCACGATCCATGGCCAGTGTGTACTGGGTCAGGTCATTGGTACCAATCGAGAAGAAGTCCACTTCACGCGCCAGCACTTCGGCGATCGCCGCTGCGGACGGCACCTCGATCATCACGCCGACCTTGACGCTATGTTTAAAGTTTTTTTGCTCCTCAGCCAGGATGGCCTTGGCCGCCCGGACTTCATCCAGACCGGAAATCATCGGGAACATGATGTGGACATTGCCCAGCGGGGCTGCACGCAAAATCGCACGCAACTGGGTACGGAACATTTCCGGGTGATCCAGGCTGACGCGGATACCGCGCATGCCAAGGAAAGGATTGTCTTCCTTGGGCAGTGGCAAATAAGACAAGGGTTTATCGCCGCCGACATCCAGCGTTCTGACCACGAAGGGGCGATCCTTGCCAAGCGCTTCGGCCACGGCCATATAGGCTTCGGCCTGTTCATCCTCGGACGGCGCACTGTCGCGCTCATCAAACAGAAACTCCGAGCGCAACAAGCCCACGCCTTCCGCACCGGCGGCTACGGCTTCGCGGGCATCTGCCGCATTGCGGATATTGGCCACGACTTCGACACGGTGGCCATCGCTCGTTTTGGCCTGATTGAACGCTGCTGCTTTTTCTTCCTCGCGCTTGGCTGCCAGCCGAACAATGCGCTCCTGCGTTTGAACCAAATAGGCCGCATCCGGTTCGACACGCAAAGTCCCCAAAGAACCATCGATAACCACCTGGGTACCATCGGCGAGCGCCAGCGCGGCTTCGTCAATACCGCAAACCGCGGGAATCCCCATCGAGCGCGCCAGAATCGCCACATGGCTGGTTGAACCGCCCGTGGTGGTGCAGAAGCCAAGCAGTTTGCTGCGGTCAAACGAAGCGGTATCGGAAGGAGTCAGTTCTTCTGCAATCAGGATGGAGCCATCCGGCACCACGATCTGGGCTTGCTTGACGCCTGCCAATAGCGACAACACACGGCGACCGACATCCCGAATATCGTTGGCCCGTTCACGCAACAGTGCGTTTTCCAGTTTTTCCAATTTGGCGGCATTGCTGGTGAAGGCCGATTGCCAGGCAAACGCGGCGCTCTTGCCTTGTGCAAGCGCGGCTTGCGCCAGTTCGATCAAGTCAGGATCGTCCAGCAAAGCCAGGTGAGCATCCAGAATCTGCGCTTTGGAAGGATCGGCAATCTTCTTTTTCAATTCATCGATCTGTACAGCCGCTTCACGCAAGGCCGCATCGAACTTGGCTTTTTCCTGTGGCTGGCTATCGCCAATTTCCTGCACGTCAATAGCATCATGACGGAACTGGATCACGCGACCGACCGCCAGCCCCGGCGACGCCGCGGCACCGGACAGCTCGCCCGGCACGGAGGCAACGGGACGCGCCACGGGTTCCGCCTTTACCGATTCAACCGGGGTATCTGGCGCATCACCGGGCTTTTCGCCACAACCATCAGCCAGCAAGCGCGCCAGTTCGGCAGCGGCTTTTTGTGCGTCAGCACCCGTGGCTTTGATCTGGACCAGCTCGCCCTGTGTGGTAGACAAACCCATGATGGCGACAACCGATTTGGCATTGACTTCATCCGCGCCACGCAAAAGACGGATATCGGAGGTATATTTCTTGGCCTCCGTAGCCAGTATCGCGGCGGGACGGGCGTGCAACCCGACCGGGTTCGGCAGGCTGACCTTGTTCGAAAACACCGCATCGCCCGCAGTCGCAGTCGCTACGGAAGAAACTCCATCTATCAACTCCAGATGCAGCAACACACTCTTGCCCGCCTCAACCAGACCGCTCGCCGGCTTCATAAAGGCGACCTTGTCGCCACTGGTGATAATGACTTCGGTCAGCAAGCTGCGCGCATGACTCGCAACATATTCCACATCGAAACGCAGCACTGCCTGTCCGCATTCGACCCGGTCTCCCTGAGCCACCAGCGGCGTAAAGCCCTGCCCCTTGAGCAAAACCGTATCCAGTCCGATGTGAATCAGCACTTCGACGCCGTTGTCTGCCGTGATCGCCAAAGCGTGGTGTGCATGATGAAGTTGGGTCACCGTGCCAGCAACGGGGGCCAGTACCTCGTTGGAAGTCGGATCGATCGATACGCCATCGCCAACCATTTTCTGGGCAAATACGGGATCAGGAATAGAATCCAGCGGAACAACGACACCAGATAACGGTGCGCGGATATCCATCTGCGGAACTGTCGCGAACATAAAAACTCCTCCGTCGTTCAGTGCAAATTTGTTAGGTTCAGCACTGCTTTTTGAATGCCTCATCGGCCGCTGAATGCTTGGATAATCAGCATCCATTTGGCAAATGGGTCTTTTTAAAAGGTAGGTTACGTATTCATTTCCTGCCCAATCCATCCTCGCCCGAAGCCCTGGCGACACCTTGCAAGTACACGAATCCATCCTTTGCCCCCGAAAGGGCAAAGGACGAAAACGCTATGGCAACAATCAGATTATTTTGTTACGGCCTGCTCGTAGGTTTCCACATAAGGCCGGCCGTAGAAACTATCGAGCAGCAGTTGCTTGAGTTCCGAGATCAGAGGGAAGCGCGGGTTGGCGCCGGTGCACTGGTCGTCGAACGCTTCCTCGGCCAGCGAATCCACCTTGGCCAGGAAATCTACTTCCGATACCCCGGCACCCTGGATCGAACTCGGGATGCCCAGTTCAGCCTTCAAGGCATCG
>JARLJJ010000212.1 GCA_031291275.1 Formivibrio sp. | reverse complement strand
GTCCGAATCCACTCCGCGGTCGCGGCTCTGCCGGGTAAGCTCGTAGCTCGCTTTCTGCGACTCCATCGTCGCCTGGGCCAAGCGCAGGTTCTCCTGATCGCTGCCCACTGTCAGGTATTGGCCTGCCACTGAAGCGATCAGGGAAATCTGCGTGCTGATGCGCCCTTGATCGCTCGCCAGATACAGTTCCATTTGCTGACGAGATAGACTCTTCAAGCGGCCAAAAAAATCCAATTCCCATGAGGATACCTGCACGCCGATTTTGTTGGTCTCTGAAGTGTAGCCGCCCGTTCCCGACTGATTCATCGTGCCCGGCACACGGTAAACATCACTGCTGGCGGTCGCATCCAACTCCGGAAATTGACTTGCGCGTTGCAAGCGGTACTGCGCCATGGCCTTTTCAACGTTGAGAACGGCAATCCGAAGGTCACGATTATTCTTGAGCGCCAGGCCAATCACCTGGCGCAACTTATCGTCGGTATAGTAGTCCCGCCACTTGACTTCGGCTGCGGGGGGAGCCGAAGCCGTCGCAACAGCCGAAGCGGGCGTCTGCTGGGTCGGCAAGCCGGAATGCCACGCGGGTGCTGTGGCCATCTGCGGCTGTTGATATGTCTGTTTGTGCGGCGCACATCCAGTCAGACAAAGGACGGTACCGATCGAGGCACAGAGTACGGCTTGGATCTTATTCGTCATATCGCCTCCGGCGTGCTGACTGAGGCAGAACCGCTGGAGGGCAGCTCTGGCGCTTTCTTTTTCTTGGCGAACCACTGCGTGACCACGACAAAGAACAGCGGAATAAAGATCAGATCAATAAATGTGGCGGAAATCATGCCACCGGTTACCGCTGTGCCGATTGCTTTCATTGCACCTGCTCCAGCTCCATTGGCCAATGCCAATGGCAGGGTGCCAAAGAAGAAGGCCAGTGAGGTCATGATGACCGGACGGAAGCGGATGCGAACCGCAGCCAGTGTGGCATCGGTCAGTTCTTTTCCCTGCGCTAACT
>JARLJJ010000022.1 GCA_031291275.1 Formivibrio sp. | reverse complement strand
TTTGGGGGGCAAGGGCCCACTTGCGTGATCTTAAAGCCCCCGTATGTGAATCGAAAAACGCTCGGTACGGGGAGCAACACCATGTCTCTAACGCAAAAATCCGGACCCAGCGTTGCTTAATCGCAGGGTCCGGATAATCACAAATCAATTTTCGAGAAGCAGTTTACGCGACCGAGCTACTACCTGCCTCGTTCCTATATTTGAAGAACATCGCTCCAAAGCAGGAGAGTCCGGCACAGAGAAGGAACATGAGGGCTGCGCCGCCTTCCGGAACGCTCAGGTTGGTGGTCCACATCTCCTGTGGTTCGCCCGATCCAACACCGGTCAGCGGATTTGGCGTAAGAATCCATAAGTTTGTCAGCGTGTCAAGGTATTGGGTTGCTGCGGTAACATTGTTATTGAACGCCGTCTGCACTGCAGCCACAAGTAACTTAGCCTTTGTATCAAGCCCGTTGATTCCCCCAGGAGTGGTGATGTCCCAGATCGCCGAAGAGAGCTCGGCTTGCGTGATTCCGGTGATGCTTCCGTACGTGGTGTTGCCACCGAACATCATGCTCACCAAGGTGGCGACCTCAGCATAACCGGTTAACCCAATGGTGCCTCCAAACAACGTGTTGTTGATGTTGCCTGAAGCGAGGCTGGAAGCTTGGTAGGCGTTGGCGTTCCACTTTTCGCCGGAAGTGATGTCGTCCTTAAAGTCATCGCAGATGATCCCCGGAGATGCTGCGCCATTTATGTTAGCCGTATAAATACCAGCTCCGTAGTCGCCATCGGTGTTACCCCAAGTTGTTGTGTAGCCCCCGGTAAACTCGACCGAAACCAAGGCTTGGCCAAACGCGGGCAACCCAAGATAGAGGACCGCCAAACCGGCAATTGCCGCCAAACTTAAAGACCTGATCTTCATCGTTCTTTCCCCTTTGGAACTCAGCATTATCAACATGTGATGGACCCGAACTCACAACCTCAACTCAGTTTGTCTTCATCTTACCGCGCAAATAAAACCTGTCAAGACTGATAATTTCTGCAACCTGTTGCAAACACTTGACCTATTACCTCCGGGTATTACTTGTACACTTCCCTCCCCAGCCTTATTCGCCTCTTCAGCAATTGTTAATTTTCCTTCCGATTTTAAACGCTGTCAAGACTGATAGTTTTTGCGACTTGTCGCAAAACTCTGCAACCGCTTTCAGCCCCTGCGGAAGGAGATTTCAAGATTGCTGTTCCAGTTCAACTGATCCTCGGTGCCACGAGCGCGCAATTACGCAATTAGTTTCGCCGCTTCTACAATTGCCACGACGACTTCTAAATCAACCCTTTGGTGGCATTTCAAATTGTTTGTCTACTATGATATACAGCAATGGAAAGTGTGGACGCTGTTTCCAAGCTCAACGTCGCACCAGGAGGTTACAGGTGATTTCACGCCCCCGCCGAAAGACGGTTCTGGCCCTGAGTTTGATCGCTGTTCTTCTTTCGGCATGCTCATTTGATCCCAACGTGCGCAAGCAAAAATTCTTTCAGAGCGGGCAGAGCTACTTTGAGAAGGGGAAATACCAAGAAGCAGCGATCGAGTTCACCAACGCGATCAAGGTCGATCCCGGCTACGCCGACGCCCATTTCCAACTTGCGGAAACTTACCTTCGCCTGCAACAGCAGGACCGTGCATATCAGGAGCTCAACCGCACCGTCGAGCTCCGTCCCGAGGATTATCACACCCGAATCGAGCTGACAAACTTGCTGATCCTGAGTCGCAACTTTCAGCCGGCGCAGGAACAAATGGACCTTCTTCTCAAAACTCGCCCGAGCGATCCTGGTGTCCACGCCCTGGCCTCAAGCCTGCTTGCCGCACAAGGCAGAATATCAGGAGCCATTGCTGAGACTGAGAAGACAATCGCGCTTGCTCCGAATCGCTGGGAGACGTATCTAAGCCTCGGTCTGTTGCAAGTAAAGGACAATCAACCCGATGCAGCTGAGCAGAGTTTCAAGAAAGTTATCGAACTGGATCCAAAGGAAATGCAGCCCCACCTGGTGCTGGGATCCTTCTACCAGGCTCACGCCCGATCGGGCGAAGCTGAACAGCAATTCCAAGCGGCCCTGGCTCTTGATCCAGGCAGCGTCGATCCCCGACGGGCGCTGGCCGGTTTGTATCTGGCCGAGGGAAAAAGGACTGACGCTGAGAACATTCTGAAGCAGGCCAGGCACGACCTTGCGCAGAACCCCGCGAGCATTCTCGCACTCAGCAACTTCTATTTCAGCACTGGAGATGTGGACAAAGCCGTCTCAGAATATCAGGAACTCTATCAGGAGCGCCCAAATGACCTGCAAGTAAAGAAGAAGTACAT
>JARLJJ010000211.1 GCA_031291275.1 Formivibrio sp. | reverse complement strand
GGCGGTGCCGGCGCCGTGACCATCATGTTCAAGGAGTACGGAGTTCGGCTTGACTTTATTCCCACAATTACTCCGCGGGGAACCATCCGTCTTCAGGTCGCGCCCGAAGTCAGCTCTCTTGATTTTTCCAATGCCATCACGCTTTCGGGATTTACCGTGCCTGCAATTACCAGCCGAAAGATCAATACTGAAGTCGAACTGGCCGACAGCCAATCCTTTGTGCTTGGCGGACTCCTCGACAACCGCGAGACCGAGACTTTCGAGAAGATGCCTTTCATCGGAGACATACCGATTCTAGGCAAGTTCTTTCAATCGAAATCAATCAATAGGACCAATACCGAGCTGATCATCGAGGTGACGCCGGAGATCGTGGCCCCGATACCGGCTAGCGCAGCAACGCCTGAGCTCAAGTATCCAGCC
Source organism: Formivibrio sp. (assembly GCA_031291275.1). Classification (GTDB taxonomy): domain Bacteria; phylum Pseudomonadota; class Gammaproteobacteria; order Burkholderiales; family Chitinibacteraceae; genus Formivibrio. The sequence continues at coordinate 3,183 of JARLJJ010000211.1, read as the reverse complement.
AAGTTCTTGCCGCCCAACTCCAACATCCCCATGAACACGCCCGACGCCAAGACGGCTGAAAACACGCCAGCTCCGGCGCCGGCGACAATTCCCGTGGAGACGTTGATCAAGAGCATGAAGCCTGAGACGCCGCTAGTTATTGAAAGCGGTACGGGCGGTTTTGGTGTAGGGTCAACCTCAGGGGCTGGCGCTGGTGCTAGCGCCTCAGGCTCAACTGACACTTCAGCCGCTCCGCAATAGCATATTTGGCTACGATTAGCTTGGGGATCAAAGACGATTCAATGAATCCGCTCAACTGGATTGTCTCGGTGTTGCGGGGGCAAACGGCCTCGCAGCGGCCTTCGGCATCAGACATCCGGCTTGAGGTTACAAATCGTGTGCGCGGCACAGTGCTTGCCACTCGCCTTGAAGTAGCCGATAGCGCTCCGAAGCGTTCCAAGGGCCTGCTGGGGCGCGATGATCTAGCTCCGGGGGAAGGTCTGTGGATCGTCCCTTGCGAGTCCGTTCATACCTATTTCATGCGATTTCCCATCGACCTCGTCTATCTCGACCGCAAAAACAAGATTAAAAAGGTGAGAAGTGCTGTGGGACCTTGGCGCATGTCGGCTTGTCTTAGCGCACATTCCGTGCTGGAGCTCCCTGCAGGCACGATTCGTGAAACGCAGTCTCAGCCTGGGGACCTGCTCGAGTTTTCGTAAGTCCTCTTTGCCCGGTAGCCGCGAAGGCGTTCATTTCGCGCAGACTACGGAATGCTTATCTATCGGGGGGTTCTTGCAGCCTCCCTGCACGCCTATAGCAGAACCAGAGTTGGTGTATCCGGAAAGCAGTGCACCTAAGTCGACGCGACCACCAGGAAGCGGCGACCTCGTATTCACTCAACAGGACACAGGGACTCTGGTTCTGCTCTAAAATGTCAAACCTTCAGCTTGGTTCGGCAGCTGCTCGGATAATGCGGGCGCGGCACAGCGCCGCACGTAAACCCATAGATAGAAAGCGCCCATGACCAACAGGATCAGGGGTGCCGGAAAGACCTGCAAAGCCAACAATAACTGGCCGGAGATGCCTATCGTGGATGGGTGAAAATGGCTGATCAGACCAAGAAGAATTGCCCACGGCAAATCCCCGGTCAGCACGAACGCCGCTGAATTCACCAGGAGGGCGAGTCTACCTATCCGGCCGCCTTCAGCCCAGAGCATGACGCAAGCGGGAACTGTCAAGATGATCAGTTTGGCATCGTATTGCCGATGATAAACAGGCCGCATCGAGAAAGCCGCAATTGCTGCAATCGCCAGCCATACTCTGTCGGGAGTGGGATGTGACCGTGCGGTAACGAACATCCATACCAAAAAGAGGTGGAACAACGATCAGATAGCTTACGGGGTTGTAGATGTGTGGATTGTCCCAGAAAACGCTGATGACAGCCTGGAGGCTGATGACCATTCCCAATCCATGGGTTCCCGCGGAAGCAGGGGCGGGGTCGTTAAGGCCGCCGTGTACCGCAAACGCCATGACGTTGGAGTGCAGTTCCTGCATCCACTGTGGCGAGACGCGCCAAACCCAAAGGACCACTGGCAAACTCATCACAATTGTCGTGCCAATGGTGAGCAATGCGCGCTTGCGGTAAACTCTGCCGGCCAACAAGAAATAGAGCCATACCAGTCCCGTATCCTGCGGCTTGATTGCGAGACTGGCCGCCAGGCACAAAATTCCAACCGGGATAAACCGCTCCCGAATAAAGCACCATGAACCTATTACGCAAAAACTCACAGCAATTCCTGCGCAGATGCCTTTAATAATGAGCAGTTCGCTGTTTGCCAAGAGAAAGCCAATCAGACAGCCCGAAATTGCAGGCGCGTAGTTTGCCCCGACATTCCAAATGAGAAATGAGGCAAAGACAAGACTCCCGGCGGTAAGCGCTATCCAAAGTAGTTTTGATGTTCCCCACTGAAACATTGCGAAGGGAACGGTGAACGAAAATGTGCTGGGTAAATATACATACCGCGTTGATATCTGGCGCTCCTTCCCGGTATCCAATGCGCCGTAAGCTCCCTCTTTCTCGTAGATCCGCAATACCTCAGTATCGTTGTAAGGGTCGCAATGCTGAAGCAAGCAACGGGCAGGATAGTAAAGTAATCTGAAATCGAGCATCGGTGCTGGCGCGTTTCTCTCAAGGACAGCGCCGCAAAACAAACGCAACACTCCCAAGCAGCAGCAAATACAAACCATCAAGCCGAGTCTTTGTCATCTCGAATCTCTCGGTGTCTTGACACCGCAAAAATCCTCGACCTCCCGGTCAGGGGCCACAATCATGCCCGAAACCAGACAATCGTTCAATGGTTTGCTGGTGCCTGCGCACGTCACCAGATACCACGCCAACCACGCTGGTGCGGTCCATAGATACAGGTTCGAGGCGAAAGCGACCCCACTGAGCAATTCGCCTTCAATGACTACACTTGCAGCGGCCAGAATCACCAAAAGGACTTGAGACCGGGTACGGAACGCGCCAAAGAGCAGGGCCGGAATCGCAAGAGCCTGATCCGTGATCCAGGAATATGGGGCAACGCAGATCGAGACAAGCGCGAGCAGGTTACCATCTTTAACCCAATCCCAAGTGCGACGCCTTTGCCAGAAGTAGTTCAGCGCCCAACCGCAACCCAGAACCGCCGGGACGTACTGAAGGCCTATTGTTTTTGGGCTGAGCCATTGCCGGAATACGATGCTGATGCAGGGGATGGCTTCCTGGTTGATTCCCGAACCGCGCATCATCGAGAGGTACTGTGTCCATGCTTCATGATCCATGAAGTACGTAACCAGGCAGCTGACGGTGAGTGCAACCGCCGCTCCGGCAAGAACTCGATAGGATCTGGAAACAAATACCCATGCGATCAGTACCACACCGATCGCCAAAAACAGATGCGGCTTTAGTGTGCAAAGCCATAGCGTCATTCCCGCCCAAAAGGGGCGCGAACGATGCAAACGAAGAAACAAGACGTACCCCGGCAGCACAAAAAGCGACGTCTGCCCGATGAGCACACAGATTATGGCGGGCGCGAAAGAGACCCCAAGCAGGTATCGCTGATTATCTGGCCGGCCGAAGAGCTGCCAGAGCCAGTACGCTGAGGCCACCAGGCTCGCGAGCAGGGCCAGGGACCAAAGAAACCCTCCCGCTCGCAATCCCAACAG
>JARLJJ010000210.1 GCA_031291275.1 Formivibrio sp. | reverse complement strand
TTCAGCGGCACCGCGCACGTCCGCAATCAAGCGGCCATTTTCTCGCGCCATTTCATTGAGCCGTCTTGCCACCTTGGCCAACTCGTCTCGACCATCCACCGCAACCCGCGCCAGCAAATCCCCTTCAGCCAGTCGTTGCACTGTTTGCAAAAGCGCGTGCACTGCGCCCGCAGTAGCGCAATAAAGGGCAATGAACAGATAGAGCGCGAGAATACCGATGGCCCAGGATGCTGCCTCGAGCATGCTCGCCCAGAATCCACCGCTCCAGCGGCCCGCGCCGTATACCCCCAGTTGCGATACACAGAACAACAAGCCTACCAGACCGAACTTGCCGCCCAGCTTCAACCTATGCATCAGTGCTATTGCAGGATTGAGTATCACGCTCATCTTGATTATTCCTCCCAGTTAATGTCACAGCACAGAACAATGAGCTCTTTCCCTTGAGGAAAAGCCATCGATAAAGTCACACACAGGCGCGAATTAGCCACCGACAGGTAAGGTCGACTGATTTGCGTCTCTCCAGGCTGGGAAAGTGCGCAGTAGTGGTACGACTTTCGCGACCAGTTAATTCCTTCGGCATCTTCCAAAGGGGCAAAGCGGGAAATCGTGGACTCGTTACAGGCAGCCAAAAGACTGGGGCCCATCTGGATACCGGTTTCATTGATCAGAAAACAACGATCAACGCGGGCCATAGGGAGTAGTTGTGCACAGGCATCTTGTAGTGGAAAGCCGGTTTGCAGCATCCAAGCCGCTTGGCGAAATGCCTTCATGTACGGATCAAGAACACTGCGTTGGCTTACAGCAGAGGATGCAAGATGCATAGAGGCTGTCGCAGCAATACCGCCGTCCCCTTCGCGCAGCGGAATCGGCGCCGGGCGGGCAAAGTGGAATCCCTGCGCCAAATCTGCGTCACAATCCAATGCAATCGCGGATTGCTGCGCATTTTCCACCCCTTCGATCAAGGCCAGACTGCCAGCTTCGTGAATCAACGCCACAATCGCAGGCAGGATGCGTCTGGCCTTGGGTGATTTTTCTGCAGCGGCGATCAGCGTGCGGTCCAGTTTCACGATATCGGGCGAGGTACGCCAGATGCGCTCGATATTCGAGGCTTCCGCGCCAAAATCATCCAGCGCAACCAGGCAGCCCAGGCTCTGGTACCACGCCACGGCTTCGCTCAACAAGGCCAGATCGGGCACCGCGCCTTCCAGAATCTCCACGACGACCCGGCGAGCGGGAAACTGGGCGCGGTTCAATAGATCCATGAAAAAAGAACCAAAATCCTGACGCTGGCTAACCACCGCGGTTGAAATATTCAGGAACAGCCAGGTCACACCATCCGATTGCGCATCAAAGGTCTGGTAATTGAGCAGATGCTGCGCCCGGCATAGCCTGTCCACGAAGACCTGCTCCATCTCTCCTCGTGCCGCCGCCAATGCCTGCGGCGGAGGCACTGCGGTTCCATCGCTCAATTTGGCCCGCAACAATGCCTCATGCCCGACGATGCGCCGATGCGGCAAGCTGTAGATTGGCTGAAAGCAACTATCCATCCGCATATCGCGAAAATAGCCCACCGCACGGCCATTCTCATAGGTGATTGCCTCTTCAACCTTGTTGAGCACCGACAGATGCGGCACCGGCGACAAAGCGGAGATTGCACCGCCACAGTCATGCCAAATGCGTGCCGGGCCAATTCGCTGATCGCGTCTTAATCTGCTTTGCATGACAGGATTCCAAAATTCAAAAAAAAACGTCCCCCGTGCTTGCCAGCACAGAGGACGCCGTTGTCCTTGTGAGAATCGGATCGTCGTTGATCGCAACGGTTCTCATTCACATCAAAGCAATATATATGCCCGATATTCTCAATCGACAGCGAACATCCTGTCGGATCGCCGGGCAAATACGCACAGCACTGTCGACGGGGTCCAACGTGCGCCGTCCCGACATTGCAATGGAGTCAATGGATTGAACATGGAGAAAAACAGGCGAGTGCCAGCAAGGGCAAGACTACCGACGTATACATCAACGCAGCACCGAGCCACTAGCAAGGAAATGGTCGTGGTATGGCTGTATCGCAAAATGATCGCAAGAATGTCTAAGCAGGAAACGGCCATCGTTCCAATTCTGCAAAAAACGTCAGCAGACCCTGCCAGTAACATCAAGATAGACCTGACAAGCCGCACCATTTTCTGGCATTTCACACAATTCATGTGCAAGCCAGGCGTAGTCTGTGCGGATAGGGTCAAAGGGATGAAGACCGTTGCTTCGGCGTTACGGTCTTGCGTTCACACCCGACAGAACTGGACAACGAGCTCCGTGCCAAAGCGGCTACAGGGAAACGCCCGCTCAGCGCTGGTAAATACGCAGGATGAACTCGGTGGTCTGACGTGCCGATGCGGCATCAATTAACGGGGCACGACCATCCCGAACCGCTTCCTCGAAATCGCGCAGGATATCTTCATGGCGTGAGGTATCGGTCACCGCGGCACTGCTGGCGCCTTCGCCTCGGTTGGTCGTGGTGGGCTTGGCAGGATTGGGCACTCCTTCGATATCCCAGAAGCTGATCGCATCATCCTGGGTAATAAAAGTGCCTTTCTCGCTGTGAACTTCCAATCGCGCCGGGAAACCGGGCCGGGTAGCCGTCGAAGCCACGATCGTGCCTATCATGCCGCTTGCATACTTCAGCAGTGCCGCACCGTGGTCTTCAACCTCGATATCGTGCATGAACGTGCCGCAATGGCTGCTCACCTGTTCGGGCATGCCAAATAGCCACAGGTAATAGTCGATGTTATGGCAGGCCTGCTGCATGAAGGGCCCGCCGCCATCGATGGCCCAGCCGCCGCGATAGGCACCGCTGTCGTAATACGCCTGGTCGCGCCAGAACTTGCATGACAGATCGGCCGCATAAATTCGTCCGAACACCCCTTGGTCGACCAGCTTCTTCAGCGCCAGATTGTCCGGATTGGTACGGCGCTGGTACGCCACCGCCAGCGTCACCTTGGCGGCATCGCACGCGGCGATCATTTGATCCATGGCAGCCAAGCTGATATCCAGCGGTTTTTCGGTCAGGACATGCTTGCCCAGCCGAGCGGCTGTGATCGCGCCTTCGTGATGCAGGCCGTTGGGCGTGGTGATAATCACCGCATCAAAAGGTGTTTCGATCTCGGCCAGCGTCGGCTTGCATTCGATCTGCGGTGCAAGCCTGGGCCGGTTGCCGCTGCGAGAAACACAACCCACGACTTCACAGCCTTCAATTTTGCTGATGGCGGTCACATAGGTATTACTGATATTGCCGGTGCCGATCAAAACATAACGCATTGTTGAGTGCTCCTCGTTGTTTAGCCTGCAAGCTCTTGGCTTATCTGCGCTGCCGTCTGGCACACACGCTCAATCAGCTTGGTTAAATTGGACTGATTCAAACTTGCGGTGGAAACCGCTAACGACACAGCATATTCCACTTGATGCTGGAAATTGAATATGGGCGCGGCGATACACCACATGCCCAGGCCATTTTCTTCGCGATCCAGCGCGTAACCATCCTGGCGAATCGTGGCCAGTTCTTCCTGCATCGCCGTTTCATTGGTAATCGTACTGGGCGTCAGCGGCACGATGTGGTTCTTGTGCTCTTGCCAGTAGCGGGCAACATGCGTTGGATGGTCATAGGCTAAAAAAATCTTGCCCATGCCCGAACAATACATCGGCAGATGCTGGCCGATATAGGCACGGGTACGGATCATGCCTATGGTGGATTCCAGTTTGTAGATCAGGATCGCATGATCGCCTTCGCGGAACGAAAGGTTCACCGTTTCGCCGGTTTCGATATTCAGCGCTTCCAGATGGTGCGCGGCGACGTGAATGATGTTGAGCGAATCCAGCGCTTTTTTCCCGACCGCCACGCATTTGGTCGTCAACCGGTAACTGCCCGGCGTGGGTGCATTGGTCACGTAGCCCGCGCTTTGCAGGCCTTGCAGCAAGCGATGCGCGGTACTTTTGTTCATGTCGCACAACTCAACCAGCTTGGCCAATGGGCAGCCATTGGGGAAATTACTCAGCATTTCCATGATTTGCAAACCACGTAGCAAGCTTTGCGTGCCAAATGGTGCTTCGGCTTTGCTGGTCATGTCTTCGCTGTCGGGATCACCCTGGATCTGGAATGGAATGGGGACAGCATCCTGATTTTCATTTGTACCAGTATTACTCCGCACCGGATTCGATTTCTTGTTTTGTTTCATCACTGCGTTACCTATGAGATTTTGAGCCCGCACCAAATGCGTGGGACTCGCTCTGCATTCCGGCTTCCCAACCAGAAGCCGCCTCGAAGAATAACCTTTTTTAACTCTGTTTCAATGACCCACTAATGCCAATGCCAGTTTTTTCATGCAGGGTTATTGACACGTAAAAACTGATGTCCTAGTATTGCTTAAAACAGTCTTCCAACATATGGAACGATAATAACAGAGGATGGAGAAGACATCTAAAGGATGTCCTGCTTTTGTAGCGAGCCAAGGTGAATGGCGAGAAGTGCCCGACAGGAAATGCATCTGCGGCCTTCCAAGTCCCACCTGATGCAACGCATCAAACAGGCAGCCCAACACGCCACCGAATCTGGCCGGCAGCGTGTGATGTCCCTGCTTCGCCCTCCATTTTGCAGTGAACCGCGCAGCCAGCCTTTCAAGCTGGCATCGGATTTGGAGGCCACACCATGCGTTTGAGTTATGAAGAGTTAAAGCAGGAATTCAAAAGGGTTTTGCTGGGCTGCGGTGTTTCAGAAACCAAAGCTGAAGCGTGTGCAACGCTGTTTTCCGACACGACGGAAACCGGTGTGTATTCGCACGGGGTTAACCGTTTCCCGCGCTTTATCGAGCAGCTCAAGGCTGGCCACATCCGCCCCGAGGCCGAGCCTTCCCGCCTGCTGTCACTGGGCGCCATCGAGCAATGGGATGCCAAGCGCGCCATCGGCAACCTGACGGCCAAGCAGATGATGGACCGCGCCATGACGCTCGCGGACCAACACGGTATCGGACTCGTCGCGCTGCGCAACGCCAACCATTGGATGCGTGGCGGCGGCTACGGCTACCAGGCCGCGGAAAAAGGCTACATCGGCATCTGCTGGACCAATTCGATTGCGGTGATGCCGCCGTGGGGCGCCAAGGAATGCCGCATCGGCACCAACCCGCTGATCGTGGCGGTCCCCGGCGATCCTGTCACCATGGTCGACATGTCGATGTCGATGTTCTCCTACGGCATGCTCGAAGTGAACCGCCTGGCCGGGCGCCAGCTGCCAGTCGACGGCGGTTTCGACGATGCAGGCAACCTGACGCGCGATCCGGCGCCGATCGAAAAAAACCGCCGCATCCTGCCGATGGGTTACTGGAAAGGTTCGGGACTCTCCATCGTGCTCGACATGATCGCCACCTTGCTGTCCGGCGGCTTGTCGGTCGCCGAAGTGACCGAGGAAATGGATGACGAATACAACATCTCTCAGGTTTTCATCGCCATCGAAGTCGACCGCCTGATCGACGGCCCCAGCCGCGATGCCAAGCTTGCCCGCATCCGTGACTACGTGCAGAGCGCCGAACGCGCCGATCCAGAAGTTGCGATCCGCATGCCCGGCCATGAATTCCCGCAACTGCTGGCCGACAACCGCAAGAACGGCATCCCGGTGGATGAACGGGTCTGGGCGCGGATCAAGGCACTCTGAGCAATGGCCACGGGGACTATCAAATGAATACGCCACAGGCACCAAGCCAGCCCTTGCTGCGGCTGGAACGAATCGTCAAACGGTTCGGCAGCAATACCGTTGTCAACCATGTCAGCGTCGACATCCAGCCCGGCAAGATTCTGGCCTTGCTCGGCGAAAACGGCGCGGGTAAATCCACCCTGATCAAGGTACTGGCCGGGGTCTACAAACGCGACGGCGGACGCATCCTGTTTCACGGCCAGGAGATCAAATCGGCCTCGGCGCTGAAAAAGGGCACCGCGCAACCGATTGCCTTCATTCACCAGGATCTGGGACTGGTCGACTGGATGACCGTGGCAGAAAACATGGCCCTGGTCATGGGCTTTCCGCGCCGGCTGGGATTGATCAACTGGCCGCTGGTGCGCCAGCGCGCGCATCGGGCCCTGCAGGAAGTCGGCATCGACCTCGATCCGGATGCGCGGGTGTTTGACCTGTCGCGCACCGAGAAATCCTTGCTGGCCATTGCCCGCGCCGTCGCCGTGGAAGCCGAGGTGCTGGTGCTGGACGAACCCACGGCCTCGCTGCCGGCCGATGACGTGCGCCACCTGTTTACCGTGCTCAAACGGCTCAAGGAAAAGAAGGTCGGCATGATCTACGTGACCCACCGCCTGGACGAAGTCATCGAAATTGCCGACGACATCTGCGTGATGCGCGACGGCAATCATGTCGCCGGCGGACCGACTTCGTCCTACACCTTGCGCGACTTGGTCAAGGCCATTGTCGGGCAGGAAGCCGAGCGCAACCTGCGCCGGCCGCAGATCTCGCCCGATGCCGAAACCTTGTTGACGCTCGACAACGTGGTGATCGGCGATACCGGCCCGGTGTCGTTTACCTTGCGCAAGGGAGAAATGCTGGCTCTGGCCGGTCTGCGCGGCGCGGGGCAGGAAGAAATCGGCCGCAGCCTGTTCGGCCTGCGTACCCTGAACCAGGGAAAAATCCTGCTCAACGGCCAGCCGCTCAAAGCCGACTCGCCACTCGAAGCCATCCGGGCCGGCATTTCCATGGTGGCCGGTGATCGCATCCACGAAAGCGTGGTGATGTCGATGTCGGTGCGCGAAAACCTGTTCCTCAACCCGTGCAATCTGGGCCACAAGCCTTTTTCGCTTTACGGTGCAAATGCCGAAACGCCCCAGGCCAATCAGAAAGTGCAGGAATTCGACGTTCGACCGAAAAACGTCAACCTCGATATCAGTGCGCTGTCCGGCGGCAATCAGCAAAAAGTAGTGATGGCGCGCTGGCTGAACATGCACAGCCCGCTGCTGATCCTGGAAGACCCGACCGCCGGGGTCGATGTCGGCGCCCGCGCCGATATTTACCACATATTGAATGTGGCACTGGACCAAGGCATTTCCGTCCTGGTGGTCTCGACCGATTTCGAGGAAATCGCGCACATCTGCAGCCGCGCGCTGGTGTTCAACCGCGGTCAGGTCGCGGGGGAACTGCTCGATGACGAGGTGAGCTTTGCCAACCTGCTGGCCCTGGCCTGTGGCAGCGGCCAGGATGCCAGCAACGATCAGCCCGCAGCCTCGCTGCATACGGCCTAACCCAAATTCGCTCTATCCAAGTACAGGGGTAATTCAAAGTGTCCAAAACATCGGTTAAATCCACCGCTCTGGAAGAAAATGTCAGCCTGGCGCGCGACGGCTGGCTGCCGTGGCTAAGCGAAACCGCATCGCGCTACGGCTTGCTGATCCTGTGTGTCGTTCTGGTGCTGGTATTTTCAGCCACCACTACGTCGTTTGCTTCCATGCTGACCTTGCAGGCCATTCTGGCCAGCAAATCCAAGATCGCCTTGCTGGCGCTGGCCGCGACGATTCCGATGATCGTCGGCAAGATCGACCTGAATGTCGGCTTCGGTATTGTGCTCTGGCATATTCTGGCCATCACGCTGCAGGTCAACCTCGGCCTGTCCTGGCCCGTGGCCGTGCTGGTGGTACTGGTGCTGGCGGCGCTGTATGGCTTGCTCAACGGCATTCTGGTGGCCTTGGCCGACATCGACAGTTTCGTCGCCACGCTCGGTTCAGGCACTTTCCTCTACGCCGTCGCCCTGTGGCACTCGGGCGGACGCCAGATCGTCGGCGATTTGCCCGAGGGCTTCACCGCGCTGCACAACACTGAAATCTTCGGCGTTCCCGTTGCGGCTTTCTATGTCGTGTTCGTTGCCGTCGCGCTCTGGCTGGTCACCGAACATACGCCGGTCGGCCGCAACATGTACGCCATCGGCGGCAACCCGACCGCGGCCCACCTGAACGGCATCCCGGTCAAGCGCTATGTGATCGGCAGCTACATTTTCTCCAGCGTACTGACCGGCGCCACCGGGGTACTGGTTGCCGCCGAACAGGGCGTAGGCCAGGCCAGCGTCGGCATGGACTTCCTGCTGCCGGCCCTGGTCGGCGCCTTCCTCGGCAGTACCACCATTCGTCCGGGGCGCGTCAATGTCTGGGGCACGATTGTGGGCATCTCGATTCTGGCGATCGGCATTGCCGGTATCCAGCAATTCGGCGGCGCATTCTGGGTAGAGCCGATGTTCAACGGCGCCACCCTGTTGCTATCGATCAGTTTCGCCGGCTACGCCCAACGGCGCCGTCTGCTTAACCAAAAAGCAGTCCAAAAGATCACCGCCAAGAAAGTGATCGATCCGCAAGTCCAATCCAATCATGTTTAGGAGGCAGTCACTATGAAACGCATTACCGCATGTGCAGTTGCAGTTGCTGGCGCCCTGTTGACCCTGAGTCAGGCCGTCCGCGCCGACGCCTATCTCGACCAGGCCAAGGCCGTGGTCGCCAAGGCCGTCGCACCGTCCAACAAATGGGATGGCCCGACGTCCGGTCCGAAGATCACGCCGAACAAGTCGATCGTCTACATCGCTTCCGACATGAAAAACGGCGGCGTGCAAGGGGTCGAACAGGGCGTCGAGGAGGCTGCAAAAGTTGCCGGCTGGAAGCTGGACGTGCTCGATGGCACCGGCTCGGTCAAGGACCAATTGGCGGCGCTGAACCAGGCCATCGCGAAAAAACCGGCCGGCATCATCATCGGCGGCTGGAATCCGAACGTCGCCAAGGTACTGCTGAAGAAAGCCACGGCAGAGGGCATTGCGCTGGTCGGCTGGCATGCCGTGCCGCAACCGGGCCCGGCACCGGCGTACAACCTGTTCTTCAACGTCGGTTCCGATGCCAATGAAGTCTCCAAGGTCGCCGCGATGTACGCGATTGCCAAGTCCGAAGGCAAGGCCAAGGTGCTGATCTTCACCGATTCGCTCTACCAGATCGCGCTGGAGAAGGCCAACGCCATGAAGGCCGTCATCCAGAAATGCAGCGGCTGCAAGGTGGTGGAATTTATCGATACCCCGCTGGCCGATACCTCCAACCGCATGCCGCAAATGACGTTCAGCCTGCTGCAGAAATACGGCGATGACTTCGAGTATGCCCTGGCCATCAATGACCTTTACTTCGACTTCATGGGCTCCTCGCTGAAGATGGCTGGCAAGAAGGGCGATGGCGCGCCGTACAACATCTCGGCCGGCGACGGCTCGATGTCGGCCTACCAGCGTATCCGCACCGGCGACCACCAGAGCGCCACCGTGCCGGAACCGCTGCGTCTGCACGGCTGGCAACTGGTCGACGAGCTGAATCGCGCGCTGTCCAAGGCCAAACCGTCGGGCTATGTCACACCGGTTCACCTGGTGACCAAGGACAACGTGGCCTTCGACGGCGGCGACAAGAACGTCTATGACCCGCAAAACGGTTACCAGGACCAGTACAAGAAGATCTGGGGCGTGAAATAAAGAGACCCCTCCTGCAAGGACTTATTGATCTGGCCCATTGAAGTTTTAAGACATCGTCATTCCGGCGAAAGCCGGAATCCAGGACCAAGGGCTCTGGATTCCCGTTGATCACATTCGCCGGGGCGACGAGTTAAAACATGACGAGGCCGGGTCAATAAGAACCCTGCGGAGATTTGCCGGAGCACTGCCAGAAATGACCTTTTCAATTGAAACGTATCACCCGGAATTTTCCACGCTATTGCGCGATGACAGCGCGTTGACTTGCCTCGCCTCGCCGGCGGTCTGGGCCGAAGGACCGGTCTGGCTGCCGCACGAAGATGCCGTCGTGTTCAGCGATGTCAAAGCCAACCGCATGTATCGCCGGGATCGCAACGGCACGGTCAGCGTCTTTCGCGAAGCCTCGAACTACAGCAATGGCAACGCGCTCGACCGGCAGGGCCGGCTGATCAGCTGCGAGCATGGCCGGCGCGGCATCAGCCGAACCGATGCCGATGGTGTGCCACGCATTCTGGTCGATCGTTTTGACGGCAAGCGGCTGAATTCGCCCAACGATGTGGTGGTGAAATCCGATGGCACGATCTGGTTCAGTGATCCGCCCTACGGCATCCTCGGCGATGCCGAGGGCTACAAGTCGGAAAGCCAGATCATCGGTTGTTACGTCTACCGTTTCGACCCGGCCAACGCTGAACTGACAGCGGTTGCCACCGACATCCAGCGCCCGAACGGGCTGGCATTCTCGCCGGACGAATCGCGCCTTTACGTGGCCGACATGTCGATCGTCGAATTTCCGACCCAGGGTCATCGCCATCTGGTGGCCTACGATGTGACCGACGGTTGCCGCCTCGCCAATCCGCAGGTGATCGCCCGGATCGAACCGGGCATTCCCGACGGTTTCCGCGTCGATTGCCACGGGCGCATTTTCTGCAGCTGCGAGGACGGCATTCTGGTGCTGACGGCAACAGGACAACGACTCGGCAAGATCGGGGTACCCGAACGGGTATCCAACTGCACCTTTGGCGGACCGTTACAGGATGAGCTGTTCATCACCGCCACCTGTTCGCTCTATCACATACGTCTGGCAACGCAAGGTTGCCAGTATTCCCACCTGCTCTGACCTGCATTAGCACCAGGACTTGCCTGCGCCCTGTGCGCCGGGCGGGTCCTGCTCGCGGTCAGCGCCGATAACCTGGAGGACTGGAAGCATGCAATACACATTGGAAGAGATGTACGGACTGAAGGACAAAGTCTGCATCGTCACCGGCGCCGGGCGCGGCATCGGGCGCGAAGTCGCGGCAGGACTCGCCAGCATCGGCGCGCACGCCGTGCTGGTCGATATTTCCCAACCACTCCTCGATGAAGCCCTGCAAGAGTTCGCCGAGCGCGGTTTACAAGGATTCGCCGTGGCTACCGACATCACCAGCGAAGCCAGCGTCGATGCAATGACGGCTGCGGTAGTACAGAAATACGGCCAGATCGACGGCCTGGTGAACTGCGCCGGGGTGACTTACCTCGAAGAACAGCAGGATTTCGACATCGACAAGTTCAAGTGGGTGATCGACATCAACCTGACCGGCACGATGATCTGCTGCAAGTCGGTCAGCAAATACATGCTGGAGAAAAAATCCGGCCGCATCGTCAATATCTCGTCGGTGCGCGGCTCGCAAGGCAAGGCCAAGTTCTCCGCGTATGCTGCGAGCAAAGGCGCGATCAACAACCTGACGCGTTCGATCGCCGTCGAGTTCGCGCCGCACAATATCAACGTGAACGCCGTGGCGCCGATCTTCACGCTGACCGACATCAACAAGGACATCCTCGACCAGAAGGAGGCCTACAACTGGGTGATGAGCCGCCTGCCCAAAGGCCGGCTGTGCGAAAAACACCTGCTGGTCGGGCCGATCGCCTTCTTGCTCTCGCCGTGTTCCGATTTTGTCACCGGCCAGATTTTGCATGTCGATGGCGGTTGGATGGCCGGCTAAGCAATCCTCAACAAGATTCAGCGCACGATGAGTATCTGGCTGTTCTGCCTGGCCAGATACTCAATTTCAGCCGGATTTCCTCATCTGCTTGTGAAAATGAGCAAATAGTCCAGTCATACCGCCATCACTTGCTAGAATGATTTCCGTTGAGTCACCATTGGCACGGAGCCAGTTTTCCGCCCAGGCAATCGGGATCATGAAAAAAATATACTGTGCTATCTGCTATTTTCTTTTGTCGTCCGGCTTTGCCAATGTCGCAGGCGCGACTGAAACGTTACGGGTACTGGCCTGGCCCGGCTATGTCAGCAATGAAGCCATTCGCACTTTCGAAGCACAGCATGACGTGAACGTCGAGGTATCGTTCGTCAATTCCGATGAGGAGTTGTGGTCGCTGGCCAGCAACAAAAAAGGCGTCTCTTTCGATCTGATGGCGGTCAATACGGCTGAGCTGCGGCGCTATGTCAGCGCCCACCTGGTGATTCCGATTCAGCTGAAGAATATTCCCAATACCCGCAAGCAAACCCCACGCTTTCGCCAGCTTGATGCCATTCCCGGCATCATCCAGAACGGCGCGCCCTACGCCGTTCCCTATACCTACTCGGCGATGGGCTTGATCTACAATCGCAAGCTGGTTTCCAGCGCGCCGCGCTCGATGTCGGCAATGTGGGATCCGCGTTATCGCAACAAGGTGCTGGCCTACCACGGTGGCGCCCATAACTTCAGCCTCACTGCATTGATGCTGGGTTATCACGACCCTTTTCACCTCAGTGCGAGCCAATTTACCCAGGTCGTCAAGCAACTGCGCGATCTACGCGACAATGTCCTGAAGTTCTACAGCACCCCGGAAGAAGTGGTGCAATTGTTCCGCGACAACGAGGTTGCGCTGATTTATGCCAACTATGGCGACCAACAAATTCAAGCATTGCAGCGTGCCGGCGCGGATATCGGCTATGCAATCCCGCAGGAGGGCGCGCTGGCCTGGCTCGATTGCTGGGCCATCCTGCGCCGTTCCAACAATCCCGAGCTTGCTGAAGCCTGGATCAACTTCATGCTGACGCCAGAAGTCTCTGGCCAGCTCACGCTCAACGAAGGACTGGCCAATACCTTGCGCGATTCCCCCAAACCTTCCATGCCCGACACCGGTAAACTGATCTGGATTCAACCGGTGGAAGATGCCGCGCAGCGCGAACTCTATTGGGCCCGGATCATGTCCGGGGCACCCAGCAAGCATTAAAGGCGTAGCAGGGACTCGACATCCACTTGATCCAGCTGCTCCGGATGCAGAAAGCGCCGGGCATAATCCAGCCAGACGCCCTCCCGCACGAACACTGCGAACAAATCACTATCGATATGCTGATCGCGCGCCATCCGCGCCAGGATCGTCATCGCTTGCGATAATTTCATGCCGAGTTTGTAAGGCCGGTCGCTGGCCGTGAGCGCCTCGAACACATCTGCAATGCCCATGATGCGCGCGCACACCGACATCTGTTCGCGCGTCAGACCGCGCGGGTAGCCCTTGCCATCCATGCGTTCGTGATGACCGCCGGCAAATTCCGGCACGCGCCGCAGATGCTTGGGCCAAGGCAAAGCTTCGAGCATCTGGATGGTCACTTCGATGTGATGATTGATGATATTGCGTTCGGCTTGAGTCAAGGTGCCTTTGCGAATCGTGAGATTTTCAACCTCATCCGCAGACAACAAAGGCTGTCGCTGGCCTGCAGCGTCGAGCCAGGTTTGGCAGGCCAGTTGCTGCACGCGCAAGACATCCTCGTCCGCCATGGCTTCGCCACCCCGATTCACCCGGCGCAGGAAAGTGCCATCATCGTCGAGCTGCGCCTTGCGCGCGGCTAGCTCGTCCTCGCGGATTTCACCGCGCAGACAAGCTATTTCGGCATCGCGCCGCATCACCTCCAAGCGGGTTTCAATCTGGCTGATCCGGTCGAACAGCGTATGCAATTTGGTGGCCTTGTCGACCACATGCACCGGCGTGGTGATCTTGCCACAGTCATGCAGCATCGCGGCAATCTTCAACTCGTAACGATCTTTTTCACTCATCGAAAAACTGGACAAGGATCCCTCAGACGAACGATCCAGTGCATCTGCCAGCATCAGCGTCAACTCTGGCACGCGCTGGCAATGCCTGCCGGTATACGGCGATTTGTCGTCAATCGCCAAATTGATCAGATTGATGAATGCCTCGAACAAGTTTTCCAGCGAACGGATCAGTTGTCGATTGGTCAGGGCGATGGCGGCCAGAGAAGCGAGGGATTCCACCAACCGTTGGTTGTCAGGTGAAAATTCGACCACCTTGCCCGCCGGGTCCAGGGCATTGATGATCTGCAGCACCCCGATAATTTCCTGCTCGTGGTTTTTCAACGGCACTGTCAGGAAAGATTGCGAACGGTAGCCCGTCAACTGATCAAATTGACGCGTGCCGGAAAAATCATAGTCCGCCGCACGATAGGCATCCTCGATATTGATCGTACGGGCTTCCAATACGGCGCACGCCACCACATTGTTGTGATTTGATCGACCATCGGGATGATGCAAAGCGACCGCAGGCAAGAAGACAGGCTTGCCGCTGGTGCCACCCAGCGCGACACCCAGAGAATCACACATCAGAATTTCAAAATGCAGCATGCCATCGCGCAGCATATACAGTGATCCGGCATCAGCACCCGCCAGCGATTTGGCCGCGATCAGAATCGATTCCATCAGCGCATCGATATGCGTCTCAGCGGACAGGGCGATGCCAATAGCAGTAAGTTGCTCAAGACGCGACTGCAAGTCGGATGAGGTAAGCATCTTGTCTCCGGCAAAAATAGTCTGCGGCCAATTGCTGGTCCTGCGCAGGGAACCGCTCAGCCTAGCGGGCCTACCTGCGACAATGCGTCAGAACTCGATCACTTCTCCGGTGCACAAGGCCCGTGCCGACAGGCCCAGCGCTTCGATCTCGTGCAGGATAAGCTCGCTATCCGCAGGTTTGAGGTGCGTAATCAGGATTTCGGCGGGCAGTGTCAGACGCGCCAGTTCGCATTGCAACGTGGCGGGACACAGATGTCGTGCCGCATGTGCCAGCGAAGCCTCCCGAACCGGAAA
Source organism: Formivibrio sp. (assembly GCA_031291275.1). Lineage (GTDB taxonomy): Bacteria > Pseudomonadota > Gammaproteobacteria > Burkholderiales > Chitinibacteraceae > Formivibrio. The sequence goes on along the minus strand of JARLJJ010000210.1, from coordinate 7,291 downwards.
AGCGGTTTCGATGATCAACGTCGCCAGGTTTTGCGTGCTATTCACCGCCGCCCAGAACGCATCGCCACCCGTGCTGTCGCCGCTGAAAACCACCGTTGACTTGCCGCTGTCGAGACCAAATCCCACCGCTGGCACGGTATGCACCGCCGGCAAGGCCGTGATGCGGCAACCGGCGACTTCATGCGTCTCACCGACTTCCTGCGGCGAAAAGTGCAACAAGGCGTTCGATTCGTCGGGAATCAGGCTGAAATCCGGCCAGATACGCCAGTTGAAGACATGCTCCTGCAGAATAGTGATGGTGTCGCGCCTGGCATGCAGTGTAATCGGCGCACCTCTGCGCATGCCGGCTACCGTATCCAGCAGCATGGGCAGGCAGGCAATATGATCGAAATGGGCGTGTGTCAGAAAAATATGGTCAATCGCCAGCAACGACTCCAGCGACAGGCTGCCCACCCCGGTGCCGGCATCGATCAGGACATGCTCGTCCAACAGAAAAGCCGTGGTCCGGTTTTCGCCACCGATCCCCCCACTGCAACCGAGCACCTTGAGTTGCATGTTCAAGCCTCTTTGGATGTGCTGGAGGTAACCAATTGATGTCTAAACATCATGTGTACGCCCATGAATTCAATCTGGTCGCCCACCTGCAGTGCACGGGGTTGCGTGCCAACTTCCTGACCATTGACACGTGGACTTTGTGTTCCTTCAACAAGACTCAGAAAATAGCCCTCTTGTTTGCGCGTCACCACGGCGACCTGCATCCCCGCCTTGCCCAAAGTAGTCACACTTTTGATGAGCGTGATCTCGCGTCCCGCATTGCCCCCCGTCAGAACGCTTAGCACGCCCAGCGGCCCCAATACCGGAGGAGGATTGCGCACGGCGGTGGGCGCATCCACGACCGGACGGGTATCGACTCGCCCGCCGCCGGAGCGAACCTCTTTCATCATCAGGGTATGCTCGAACCCCGGCTGGGCCGGGGCATCATCATCGCAGTAATGCAAGGTATAGCGCGCGATCCTGATTTCATCGCCAAAGCGCAATTTTTGCCGCCGCACCGGCTTGCCATTGAGCTTAGTACCATTGGTACTGTCGCGATCTTCCAGATACACATCCCGGCCGATACGCTCAATCAGGGCGTGATCGCCAGACACAACGGGGCTATCAAGAAAGATATCGCTATTCTTGCGTCGACCGATGGTAATGCGTCCTCGGGTCAGGCGGAATTCGTCGACCACCGAACCATCCAGGATTACTTGTAACTTAGCCATTGCCGCTCACCGAAAACGGGAAGAGAGTCGTGAAAACCAACCGGTTTCCACGGCGTAATCGCGCCGGATACCCACCAGTACCACGGAAATATTGTCTTTGCCGCCTTCGGCATTGGCTCGATCCACCAGCGTTTGTGCCGCCAAAGGCAGATCTTCGAAAAACAGGCTCACGATTTCACCGATCGCCTGATCCTCCAGCATATCCGTCAATCCATCCGAACAAAACAGATAAAGATCACCCGGTAGTACCTCGAATTCCTGAACCTCGGCTTCAACCTGCTCATCAATACCAACAGCACGCGTCACCAGATTGCGGTACGAGGCATGACGCGCCTCCTCCGGCCGAATCAACCCGGCATCCAGTTGCTCCTGCAGCAGCGAATGATCTCGTGTCAACGGAATGAACTCTGCCGCACGATATCGGTACAGGCGGGAATCACCTACATGGCCAACCACCACCCGATTATCGTAAAACAAGGCGCAGACCAGCGTCGTCCCCATGCCGTAACAGAGAGGATCGTTGTTGGCCATCTCGAAGACTGACGTGTTTGCGTGGGTAATGGCTGTTTCAACGAGTTCAGTAACACAAGCGCGAAGCAGTTCGTTCGAAGGGGCAGGAGGTGGCAACGCTTCCAGCGCGGCCCGCAATGTTTCGTCTACGGCCTCTATCGCCAAACCACTGGCCACTTCGCCCGCATTGTAGCCCCCCATGCCGTCGGCCAGCACCACGACACCCAAATCAGCATCGTAGAGCACGGCATCCTCGTTGTGATCGCGTAGCCGCCCGACATCGGTGATGCCGGTCATTTCCAGAGCTTCACGCAGGCTTTGCATGCGGGGTCCTTCCTTTCAACACGACTTCAAGACGGGCCAACGCCAGGGCAAATTGCGCTCCGTTCTGGAAACGCATCGAGGCATCTTTTTGTACTGCTTTCAAAATAATCTCCGCCAGTACCGCGGGCAGCCTGGGATTGGCAATCCTGGGGTCCTGAGGAGATTCATGAGTAATGGCATACATCAACTGCCCCAGCGAATCCGCCATAAAAGGCAGATGACCGGTGGTCAATTGATAAAGTGTAACCCCAAGCGAATAAAGATCGGAACGCGCATCAATGTGTTGCCCCGCCAACTGCTCGGGCGACATAAAAGCGGGAGTACCCAGTACCAGTCCCGTGCGCGTTCGGTTGGCATCGGTTAATCGCGCGACACCAAAATCGGTGAGTTTTACTTTGCGGGTGTCGGGATCGTACATCAGATTGGCGGGCTTGATATCACGATGAACCACATGCTGCCGGTGCGCATAATCCAGCGCCAATGCAGCCAGCCGTACGACCATCAATGCGTCAGGCAAGGGCAACAATTGTTCAGGCAATGTCCATTGCGTCAGCGGTTGGCCGGACAGATATTCCATGGCAATCCAGGCCAGATCCTGATCTTCGCCCGACGCATATGCCTTCACGATACCGACATGCTGCAGACGAATCGCCGTTTCTGCTTCACGAAAGAATCGGCTTCGCGCATCGGCCAAGGCCTCTTCATCAAATTCATTCACCAGCGCCATGGTCTTGAGTGCCACAGCGCGGCCGCCATCAAGCTCGTACCCCTGATAGACCACGCCCATGCTGCCGCGCCCAAGCTCACGCTCAATTTGGTAAGGCCCTAACCTGGTCAAGGCCACCGGCATCAATACTGGTGGTATTTCCCGCTGAGCGCCCAGCCGTACTGGCGCAGCACGCTGCGCAGAGGCGGTCACCCGCCAACGCAACAGCAGCCAGACCAGCAGGCCCAGCACCCCGGTTATGCCGGCACCCAGCAGCCACAAAATCGTTTCGACTTTCACCCCGGCCTCCGGCGCCCTACCCGATTAAATTGTTGCTGAAGTGACCATGCTTCGACAGCAGGTTAGCGCGATTCTCAGGGCGTGTCGGCATACGGGATGCGGCGCAGAATAATGCTCGTCTTGCGCGCGAGCCGGGAATCATTGCGGTGGGTGTCAAAATAACGGGGATTGGGCACCATCGCCGCCAACCTGGCTGCCTGCGCCGGGCCGAGATTCGCAGCAGTCGTCTTGAAGTAATAGCGCGCAGCAGCTTCAGCCCCAAATACGCCATTGCCCCATTCGATGACATTCAGGTAAATCTCAAAAATCCGCCGCTTGTCCATCACCGCTTCCAGCATGACGGTAATCAGGGCTTCTTCCAGTTTGCGCCAAGGCGTGCGCTTCGAAGAGAGAAACAGATTTTTTGCCAGTTGCTGGCTGATCGTAGAACCTCCGGCAACAATACGGCCCTTTTTCAGGTTCTTTTCCCACGCAGTCTGGATGCCTTCCCAGTCAAAGCCTTCATGATCCAGAAACTTGGCATCTTCGCCTGCCACCAAGGCCTGTTTCAGATTGGACGAAATGCGGTTGTAGGGAACCCATTTATGACGCAATTCAGCGGCAGGGTTCTTCTGTTGCAACTTGTCGCGCTGCTCCTCCATAAAGGCCGTATCGGCCGGATTATGACTGCGCCACCACAGCACATGACCCAAAATCCAGACATTCCAGCACAGGAAAAGCAGCAGCAGCACCAGTACTACTCGCCCGAAAAGCCCGCCCAATGAGCGCTTCTTCATATCGGCACCCAGCTAGGCGTTGCGCAGCATGGCAAACACCGGCTCGGCATCTGGACGCAAACCCGTCCACAATTCAAACGCTTCCACGGCTTGGTAAACCAGCATGCCCAGTCCTTCGACCAAGTGTGCAGCGCCTGCCTCTGCCGCCCGACGCATGAAGGGCGTCTGGCCTTTGCCATAGACCATCTCGTACGCCACGCACCCTGTTCCAAATATACCCACGGGCAACGGAATAGCTTCGCCGCCAAGACTGGCGGACGTGGCATCGATGATCACATCGAATACGCCACAAACCTGGTCAAGCGCCACGCCACAAATCGGCACATCGATCTTGGTACTGAAAGTAGACGCCAAATCGACGGCCTTCGCGGCAGTCCGGTTGGCAATGACGATGTCTGCAGGTTTATCCCCTGCCAACGGCAGGATCACCCCCCGCGTCGCGCCACCGGCACCCAGCACGAGGATGCGCTTGCCGGCCAGCGAACAAAAACGGCGCAAGTCCATCACGAGCCCGATTCCATCCGTGTTGTCACCCAGAATCGTGCCATCAGCCTCCACTTTCAGCGTGTTCACTGCCTGTGCCGCTGCTGCGCGTGCAGTCAACCGATCACAACACCGGAAGGCATCTTCCTTGAAAGGGGCCGTAACATTACCGCCCTGACCACCCTCAGCGACAAAACGGTGCAAAGACTCGGCAAAGCCATCGACCGGAGCGAGAATTCGGCCATATTCAAAATCAGGCAAGCCAAATTGCTCAGCAAAAGCACACTGGATAATGGGTGACTTGCTCTGGGCGATGGGATTACCAAAAATGGCGAGGCGCATGGCACTGCCTTAGCAGATTAAACAAGGTGTGGATTCTATCATCCACTCAAACCTACATGTTTATCCACGGTAACCCCGCTGCCTTCCAGCCATTCAACTTACCCCGCTGCTGATACTCATCCTTGTCACCTTCAAAACCTTCCAGGATATTGAAGGCTTCTGTATATCCATGCTGGGCAGCCAGGGCTGCAGCTTCGTGCGAGCGCACGCCTGACCGGCAAAGGAAAAATACCGCACTTTCACGATCAACCGTCGCCTTGAGCCGAGTCAGGAAATCCGGATTAAGCACCATAAGCGGATAGCGCTTCCATTCAATCAACTCGCTTCCCGGGACGACACCAACAAACTGCCACTCGGGCTGGGTGCGTACATCGACAATTTTTGCCCCAGGCAGCCCCTGCATCAACGCCCAGGCTTCTTCTGGCGTCACCGCGCCCGAATAGGGCAGATCGAATTCTTCGCCACGTTCACGGGCAACTTGCAGAATTTGAGCAGCTTGACTCATGTGTTATCTCCTTGGCACTTTGGCCGTTTATCCGGATGCGCTTGCTGTCATACGACCGGTATTTCATTGTAGTGTTCCAACCAACCCCAACCGACAAAGAAACGACAATTTGCGCACCAAATTAGCGCAACAATCCATTTTCTGCCGCGAAACAGTGCAATATGTGACAAGTGCAGAACGCTAAGTTCTTGTGGCACAATACGCGCACCCATTTGAAATGGCTGGCACGAATTCTGCTGTATTTCGCCCCGAACGCCCATCATGTGAATAGGCGTCTATCGAATCAGCTCTACTTCAGTCTCTTAACAAGGAGAATCAAACATGGCGGCAGCCGACGTTATCAAGCTTATTCAGGAAAACGATATCAAATTCGTTGACCTGCGTTTTACCGACACCCGTGGCAAAGAACAACACGTTACCGTGCCATCTCACGTTGTTGATGAAGAATGGTTCGAACGCGGCCATGCTTTCGATGGTTCCTCCATTGCCGGCTGGAAGGGCATTCAAGCCTCCGACATGCTGCTCTCTCCGGATGCAGCCACCGCCAAGATTGATCCGTTCTATGACGAACCGACCGTATTCATCACCTGCGACGTGATCGAACCGTCTGACGGCAAGGGCTACGACCGTGACCCGCGTTCCATCGCCAAGCGCGCTGAAGCCTACCTGAAATCCTCCGGCGTGGGTGATGCAGCCTACTTCGGTCCGGAACCCGAATTCTTCATCTTCGACAGCATCACCTGGCATGCCGACATGTCCGGCTGCTCGGTGAAAATCAATTCTGCAGAAGCAGCTTGGTCCACCGGCATTGATTACGATGGCTCCAACAGCGGCCACCGTCCGATGGTCAAGGGCGGCTACTTCCCGGTTCCGCCGGTTGACAGCCACCAAGACATCCGCGCCACCATGGTACTGGTACTCGAAGAGCTGGGCATCCCGGTTGAAGTGTTCCACCACGAAGTGGCAACCGCCGGCCAGAACGAAATTGGCACCAAGTTCTCGACCCTGGTTGAGCGCGCTGACTGGACCCAGACCTTGAAGTACGTGGTACTCAACGTTGCTCACCAGTACGGCAAGACTGCCACCTTCATGCCGAAGCCTATCGTTGGCGACAACGGTTCTGGTATGCACGTTCACCAGTCGCTGTGGAAAGATGGCAAGAACCTGTTCGCAGGTAATGGCTATGCTGGCCTGTCCGATACTGCTCTGTACTATATCGGCGGTATCATCAAGCACGCCAAGGCTCTGAATGCGATTACCAACCCAGGCACCAACTCCTACAAGCGTCTGGTTCCGCACTATGAAGCACCGGTAAAACTGGCCTACTCCGCACGCAACCGTTCCGCCTCGATCCGTATTCCGCACGTGTCCAGCGACAAGGCTCGTCGTATCGAAACTCGCTTCCCGGATCCGCTGGCCAACCCGTACCTGTGCTTCTCCGCACTGATGATGGCTGGTCTGGATGGTATCCAGAACAAGATTCACCCAGGCGATCCGGCCGACAAGAACCTGTACGATCTGCCGCCGGAAGAAGACAAGCTGATTCCGACGGTGTGCGCATCGCTGGAAGAAGCCCTGGCTGCTCTGGACGCTGACCGCGAATTCCTGACCCGTGGTGGCGTGTTCAGCAACGAGTTCATCGATTCCTATCTTGAACTGAAGATGACTGAAGTGAACCGTACTCGCATGACGACTCACCCGGTCGAATTTGATATGTATTACAGCCTGTAATTTTTTGGTAAGTCCTAGGGCATCCTAGGCGATCCCAAACAAGGCCGGTAAGCCAGTAATATCAAGGCTTCCCGGCCTTTTTCTATTCCTATCGCATCCAGCCACATCCAGCCACAGCCACCTAAATTTGCCCCCTATGCCGCCCCCCAGATAGACTAGGGGGCAAATAACCCAAGAAATAGGGGGCAGTAATGGCACTCACCGAACTGCAATGCAGGAATGCCAAGGCTACCGGCAAGGAATACCAGATAGCTGATGGCGAAGGCCTATCTCTTGTAGTCAGAGCCAAGGGCGCAAAGTTCTGGCGATGCGATTACCGGCTGGATGGCAAGAAAGCTAAATATGGTTA
>JARLJJ010000003.1 GCA_031291275.1 Formivibrio sp. | reverse complement strand
TTGAATTCCTCTGGATGATGTCGCCGAATCCGCTTGGGTTTCTGAATTTCCATCGATAGTGTCCACCGTGATTTTTAGTGAGCACGATCTTCGCGGTCTATTCCGTCAATTTACAGATGAGTTCGCCGGGTGCTTACCAACTATCTAGCATCATGCCTGAAGAGGGAAAGAAGCCCGACCACCAATCATCATCAGTGCCTTCCTCTTGCTCGGCGTTAACTATTTCGTTAAACCAGCACCACCCCCACCATTCGCTTGCTTTCCTCCATGACAAACACCGTGGGATCAGCATCACCGGACACTCTGCGCACTGCATCAATCAGCTCACGCTCATTCCGGGTCAGCAACGGGTTTGCCAAGCAGTCCTCAATCGCCGCGTATAAGCCCGGCTGGTATTCATCAAGGGTAAGCCGCAAGAGTTGAATCGGATCAACAAACAGCGCGGCTGCCATGCTCCCAACCTTCTCAAGAGGCAGCTTGGTTGCGCCGGACTTGATCATGCTGATTACGTTGGCATGCTCGTAACCAAGCTCATTCGCGATCTCCTTCTGTGACTTGCCGGCCTCGGCGATCTTCAGGGTGATAAATTCTGCAACGGTGAACTTTGGTAAAAAAATAGTATTCATGAAACCTCCGGGAATTAACGATGAAAAACGCTCTCAACTGCAGCGTGTTTCACATTCTTCCCTTCGGTAATTGGACCGGAATCTGCGGGGTGTGCAGGTGCCGTGGTCATCCGGCTGACTGCCGTAGAGGGGGTGGTTACCTTAGGCAGGATATAAGATTGCAGGCCCTTGCTCTCGTTAAAAGTACCCGGTTTTTCTCTCATCCTTATACCTGTGCCGATTTGGGCGCATTACACCAAAGTTGGGTGCCTGCGGTGTGTCATGATCCGGGGCATATTCAGCGCTCCTGCGCCCTAAATTGACAGTAGTCAGTATTTTTATGGTCGACCGGACTTACAAATGGCGCATAATTCCTGCAAACAAAATCCAACAAGATGCCACGCCTTCACATGAATCAAGACCTGCAAAAGACCCTCTGGGCCGCGGCTGACATGCTGCGTGCCAACGTAGACTCTGCAGAGTACCAAAAGCGCAGCATCGAAACCGCTCTGGTGATGGAAGAACTCTGCGTGATAGCAAAGAAATTCAAGGCCGCTGCCGATCGGGGCGAAACCTTGGGACTGAACGAAGACGAACTCGCCTTCTACAATGCACTGGTCACCAACGAAGCTTCAGTCAAAGAACTGGTGAGTTGCTGGCCAAGATCGCTCACGAACTTACTGAAAATCTGCGCCAGAACCTGAGCGTGGACTGGTCGCAGCGAGAAAGAGTGCGAGCCAAGCTGCGCTTGATGGTCAAGCGCATTCTGCGCAAGTACAAGTACCCGTGCAGGATCAGCAGGAAGAGGCGATCAGTGTGGTGCTGCAACAGGCAGAGGCATTGGGGGGAGCGTGTGTGTGATGGTCGTAATCAGTTGAATCTGCAACCAGAAGCGGTCATTTGATCCTGCTGGTATAGTTGGGTTTTACATATTAGAACCTGATCGATGGAATAAGAGCACCATTGGTCTAGTCATCCGAAAGCCAAACGGAGAATAAATGAACATTATCGAGGCCATTGACCATCAAATTGGCGAGGTCAGAACGGAAAGCATAGACATGTCTGTTGGGGAAATCATCTCCCTTCACAAGCAGCAAGAAATTATCATTCAACCGGATTTTCAGCGATTATTCCGTTGGAGCTGGCAACAGCGTTCGAGGCTCGTAGAGTCTTTACTCTTGGAACTACCAATACCTTCAATTTTCTTAATTGAGAAAGAAAATGGTGTTCTAGAACTGATTGATGGGCTTCAACGTGTCAGTTCACTCCTGCATTTCATTGATCCGGATAGTTTGAATCAAGCTCCTCAACATGCCAATTTGGATATGGATGAGGTTGGAGAAATACAAGTAGCCGGAGAAGAAGCAGAAGATGAAGAAAGTGAAGAAAGTGAAGAAAGTGAAGGGATGTACCAACCTCTACGACTTGAGGGCTGCGAATTAGTCACGGAATTAAATGGTCTTATTTTCGATCAGCTACCACTCACGCTTCGACTCAGGCTAAAACGAACCCCAATTAGGGCAGTTGTCATTAAACGACAAAGTAGTCAATTTTTACGCTATGAGATGTTCAAACGTCTTAATACTGGGGGGTCAAAGCTGTCCGACCAAGATATTAGAAATGTGAATGCAAGGATGATTGGCCGGCGAGGTACAGATTTCTACAGAATTCTTATGGATTGTGCGCAATTCCAACAATTCAAGCACACAATTGAATTTTTGTCGCCAACGCTCATTGAAAATCGTGCAGATGAGGAATTAATCCTTCGTTTTTTTGCGACGATGGATTTTCGAAATAATTTTCGAGGAAATGTTGGTGACTGGCTAGATGCATACATGGAGGCTATCCTGATTCACAATTTTCCTTTTGGCGAAGAGCAGATCAGTAAATTCCGTGCAGTTTTCACGCTTTTATCTGAGAAATTTGGAGCTAACGCATTTTTGAAATACCGGCATGGTCAACCACAAGGCGGAGTGGCACCGGCTTATTTTGAGGCGGTAGCAATAGGTGCGTTAAATTCTTTCAATCATCTGAGTGATCTTACACCAGAGCGTGCAACGGAACTTCTATCGCAAGCTGTAGAGTCTGATGCTTTTCGACGTGTCACAGGCCCTGGGGCCAACTCGTTACCAAAACTTCAAAAACGCATTACTATCATCACAGAGGCATTTGCTTCCGTATGAATCGTTTTGCTGAGTTCTATGTTGATCAACTTGAAGCTGATCTTAATTGGCGTGAACAGGAACTGGCGATTCTCAGGAAACAATTGCTCCAGACTAGGATCGGCAGTACGCAGGAGGTCACATTCCTTAGAACTAACCTTGCAATGATTTATGCGCATTACGAAGGATTCTGTAAATTTGCTCTTGGTGTGTATATTGATGCGCTTGAAAAACTTGCCTTAAAGCGAGTTGATTTAAGATGGGTCATTGCGTCGCAATCTTTAACTCAGTTTCATACTGAGTTGAAGAATGTCTCTGATCCTAGTGAATATTTTAATAAGCTCTTTACAGAGTTGGATACACACTTGAACGAAAAGGCCACATATCAAAAGCCAGAAAATGTGGCCAATCTTTGGCCTGATCTGCTAATGAGCTGGCAGAGTCGTCTTGGATTGGATACCAAAATGGTCCAAAACGAGCAAACCCGCCTTGAAAGCTTGGTCACTACTCGCAACCACATCGCGCACGGGAAGAAACTAACTGTTAGCAATCGTGCAGAGCTTGACGCTCATGCCAAAGCTGCGACACTTGCGATGCATGAGGTCGCCGTGGGAATTGCTGATGCACTCGATAACAAGCTTTATCTTCGAAGTAGCCAAGTAATGACTATCTTTCCACACGCGATCACTTAATCCGACTTATCGTGGATAAATATTTATTCGACATTTGTGTTTATCATTTTATGAAACCTTTTGGCGATTAAATCATGTACTCAATCAGATGAATATGAGTGAGCGTGGCTGTTGCTAAACGCCATGCGCGGTCAGTTCCTCGCGCTTGGGATGAATGTAACCACTATGTTGCCGCGTGCGACGATCCCGCCAATTACCACGCTCAGCAACCGGCTAGAATCAGCCATTTATTCCTTCTATAGTGCGGTCATTTGAACGGCCGCTTAAATTTGGAACGGGTCTGACGGACAACGCGCAAAACTCGGCCAAAGCGGTTTTCCATCTCATCCGACCTGAGCATCTGGTCAGGGCCTGCGGATTCAACCGATCGACGCAACAGATTGATGAAATCGTTCTGTGGACGTGTCGTAATTTAGTGTTTTTATCGTTGCTTCATTCGACTTGCCTGTACCGAGCAGCTTCAGGTCTACGAACGGTCGAATAGTTCATTGCGATGGTGCGCGAGGTAGGCTTTCAACGCGTTGTCTGGGGGGAGCCGCAATGCCATAGGGAGCCCAAAATGTTTGCGTTCATCAGCCTGGAGACGTGACGACAAAAGCATGTTTCCGGTGTCGTCGAACGTTATCAACCCCCTATCGAAAAGGGCGTCCAGATGTGCGGCCAACAACAGCCCGTTGTTGGGATCTAGCCGCTCGCGCTGGCTAGAGCGGGACCAAGGCTTCACGTGAGACGCTCGCAAAAGCTCTGGGCATGTCAGACCGGTGACGGCGCAACGGCTGCCCCATTTCACCATCAACGCGTCGCGGAATCCGCCCTGTCCGACTCGTGCCAGTATGTGCGACAACCGTGTCGTAGCGGGTGCGTCGGCATAGTCGCCACCTGACAGTAGGGGCACTGGCTCCGTGGGCGAACTGTGAATCGCGTCCAATAGCCGCTCCCATGTTTCCGACCGCTGCTTCGTAGGCACGCTATTCATGACCATTGCAATGGCGTCGCGCTCCAGTGCTTGGTAGCTGCTGAACATTTGCGGCAGCCGGTCGCTGCCTATGATACTTTGTGGATTAAGTGTCACCGGTTCTTCCAGCCACATGAAGAAGTCGGTCGGACATATCCAGTTTGGCACCCAGTCAATGTCCTGCTGGAAAACATGGTGAAACTTGTCTTCATCGTTGTTGAAGAGGCCGCGTACGCGGGGAGTATCCCATACGTCTCGCCACAAATCCTCGATATTCAGCAGTTTGGCGATGCGCTGGCGCTCAACCTTATAACGCTCGGCGCCCAGGTACATCGCGTTGCCGGCAACGCCCACCAACTGCTGAATACCGTCATGCGAAGCAGTCATCAGAACGAAGGTCTGGCCGGCATGCTCGTCAACCGGTGCTTTCTTGACACCTTCGGTATGGAATACGTGGTAGCGTTGACCGTGCTCTGAGAACGCCATCCTCGGTGAGTTGTTCCATTCCTCGTGTCCAAACCCGTGCTGGCCGGGATAGCTCTTGGCTGCGGCACGGACACCGGAAGGGCTGACATATCTCTTGGTATTCCATAGTATTGGCTTGAGTAGGTACAGAGCCATCGCGACCTCTATCGTTACTTGTCATTATCACAATAGTGACATATCCCAGTAATCTCTATCGCGGTTCTATGAAGTCAACTCTGTCACGTTGAGTTACTAGTGACCTGCTCGACACAAAAGAGTATCTCAGTTCCAACCTTCGATTAGCCTAGCGCTTAAGCGAGACTGTATATTTACGCAAAATTTGTTAATTGTGGGATTCACATCGCGATGATTCATTTCCTATGCCACTGAAGATTTTGGGCTGAAGGAATAGGCATAACTGTTTATGCGCATCATGGCTGATAATCGCACTACAAATGCTTGGACGCTGTATATTATTGCTTGGAAATGCACAGAAAGTTGCTACAAAATAACTCTCCGCTCCGCGAAAAAACTAATTAAAATCAATGCATTACTGTTTTGTTGGGAGAGTCCCCCTCTCGTATCAAACTAGCAATACCTAGCGTCACCCACTGAAACCCTGATAAAGCCTAGCTTTACAGGGTTTTTTGTCGTCTGTGGCCAACCGTTGGTAACGTGAGTAACACAATTAGTTTGTGAGTAACAATGTGAGTAACTATAGTGACTCTGTAACTTCGCGCCAGATTTGTCACGATTTTGCACGATATTTGTCACAGCATCGGTTAATCAAAAAGCCGCATTTCGCGGCTTTTTTGTCACTGAAATTCACCTTTTGACAGCCATCCTGCCCAATCCCAATATATCCAGGCTCTTCCCATTTTTTTCTTGGTTTCTTGGCTGTGACAATCTAAGCACCACACCACATATTCCTGGTGGATTTACGGCATACACACTGACACGAACGTGCCGGGCAGTTTGAAGTGACACATCTTCGTTTCCATCAGATTTCATTTCTGGGCTGCTTTGCGCAAGCCATCCACCAATACAAATACAAACGCGGCGGTGTCTGGACTTCTGCCACTGCGCCATTGCTTTGGTTCAGCCTAAAGTGGGCCAACCATGGCGAACATGGCTGGTTGGCTTATAACGGCAAATTAAGTATTCAGGCAGGTTCCGTTAGAATGATGACACTTATGAAATCGAACTTGAACAGGTGGCAATACTGGATCGTCGGCGTGCTGGCGCTGTTGTTGGCTGCTTGCGGTGGTGGCAGAGATAGAGCTGTCTTGATCGGCGGCACAGGCGGTGGCACTTGGGCACCTTCGGTGACCGATACTTGGCAATGGCAGCTGAAGGGCCCGTTGAATATCTCGTACGCCGTTGATGTCTACGACGTCGACTTGTTCGACACGCCACCGGCTACGATTGATGCACTCAAGGCTGCGGCGCGGCATGTGGTGTGCTACTTTTCGGCAGGCAGCGCGGAGGTCTGGCGCAGCGACTTTGCTCGCTTCAACGCTGCCGACATGGGTAACGCGCTTGATCAGTGGCCGGGCGAGCGATGGCTGGACACGCGCTCGGCCAATGTGCGCGCCATCATGCTGGCGCGGCTCGACTTGGCGGTGAGCAAGCATTGCGATGGCGTAGAGCCTGACAACATGGATGCCTACGCCAATCATCCGGGCTTTGCACTCACGGCCAGTACGCAGTTGGACTACAACCGGTTCATCGCGGAACAATCGCGCGCGCGAGGCCTGAAGGTAGGGCTGAAGAACGACGTCAGCCAGCTCGCAGAACTAGAGCAGTACTTTGACTTTGCAGTCAACGAGCAATGCCACCAGTACAGTGAGTGTGGCGGCTATACGGTGTTCACCATCAAAGGCAAGCCGGTATTCAATGCTGAGTACTCCAGGAAGTGGGCCACAGACGCTGCCGCTCGCGCCAGGCTATGCGCATCAGCGAGAGCTTCCGGCTTGCGCACATTGGTGCTGGGGATGGCATTGGACGACAGCATGCGGTTCAGTTGTGACTGAAGATTGAAGACCAGCTGATCTGGTGGGTTGCCGCATGACACGGTGCTGCGCGCGAATATTCTTTTACCTACTTAGGCAGTTTTTGTCTGTTCATGGACAACGTAGCCTGCAGAATGTCTGGAGAGTGGCGCTTGCCACTGAGCCAGGGAATAAAGGGTGAGAATACAGGCTGTATTTCTTTATTTCGGATTTTTTTTCGGAATGTTCATGCTGATCTTCAATTGCAGTAAAGCGTTTGCCGAATTCATCGAACCCAAACCCAAGGTCGGCACAACGCCGCTGATGGTCGCGCTGCCATCAGCCAATCTTGCCGATGATGCCGAACTGCTGCTTGACCTCTCGGGCAAGCGACCGGCGCACTTGCAGCAGTGGCTGGTGCACATGGTCAGGGTACGCCGCAAGCCGTGCGTGCTGGCGATGGAGATACTACCCGCTATTCGATGCTGTTTACTGGACTGAAAAAAAGCGATGGCGTGGGTTTTATCAATCGGCTGGTCGAGCGTCTGGCCAATGAAATGGTGTTTGCCGCCGCAGACGTGGGTATGGCGACGGATGTTGACATAATGGTGGCAAATTTCGCTGCCCGGCGCGAAGGATTCCGCTTCTTTTTGCGCACGGACCGTAGCACGCAGTCGCATCTTAATGACGTTGTGTGGCAGTTGAAAATGGAGGCTGACGAAGCCGGGTGCCCGCCCGAAGGGCACGAAGAGTGCGTGATGTTTGATGAGTATGCCAACGAAATTCTGCGTATGACCAAAGTCCGTAAAGACAACTTTGTCCCGGCCGAGGAAATGCTCTGCGACTGGCTAGGCAGCTACGACGGATTAACTCCGGCAGGCGTGGCGCGCGTGCGGGCTCAGCTCAGGGAACAGAAGCGCCGCTTTGCACAAGACAGGATGGCCG